>CAIYTC010000031.1 GCA_903929005.1 uncultured Dehalococcoidia bacterium
CTGGACATCCAGGGTGACGCAGGTATCTCCTATAACGTTATGCAGCTTCCCTCTACATTTGTACTCGATCAATCCGGCGTCATCCGTTCCATAGACCCTAAATTCGAAACTCAAGAGGAATTAGACAGGCTTTTCAGTCAATTTCTATCTAAGTAAGGAGGGGACATGCCAATCCGGTCTACGTCACTGCGATTCGCGTTGCTGATCATTTTAGCCCTGTTGATACCCGGGTGTGGTGCCCCGCTAACCAAGGAGAATCCGGCGCCAATTCTTACTCCTTCAGCTAATTTGACAACCGCGTCCACCCAGAAGCCGTTGACAGCACCGGCACTGCCGGCAGACTCCGTAAATTTAAAGCTGCCGGAGCCCAGGCTGAAGAGCGAAGTATCTTTAGAGGAAGCATTATATCAAAGAAGGTCAATTAGAGAGTATGCAAACTCGCCATTGAAACTTAACGATGTTTCGCAGCTCCTGTGGGCCGCCCAGGGCATCACTGATAGCAGCAACGGCGGACGTACCGCACCCTCAGCGGTGGCAATTTATCCGTTGGAGATTTACTTGGTTGCAGGTAATGTTGAGAGTTTAGCTCCCGGCATTTACCGCTATATCCCTGAAGGCCATCAGCTGTCGAAAATCAAGGATGGAGATTTGAGAGCTGACCTGGGAACACAGTCCACCATTAAGCAAGCCGCCATAGATATCGTCATTGTTGCCAATTACAAGAAGGTGCCGGAGAGATTCGGCTCCAATAGTACGAAATGGGTCTACCTGGAAAGCGGGCATGTTGCACAAAATATTTGTCTGCAGGCAACTGCGCTCAACCTGGGCACAGTGACTATTGGCGGCTTTTCAGAGGAGCAGGTGAAAAACCTGCTCGGTATAGCAGCGGATATGGGCGTTTTGTATGTGCTTCCAGTGGGGAACAGGACTTAGAACAGTATCATTGTTCTATAATCACCGGGGAGGATTCTATTGACACGGCCTTTGACCGGGCTTATAGTTAGCTTAGGGTAGCTTAATTAAGCCATAAGGAGGTCAATCATGCTCCGGAAATTACTTCTGGTAACTTCAGTCTTACTCATAACTTTGAGTATATCGTGCACCCCTGGTGTCAACCAGAAAGAGGTTAACGAACTTAATTCCCACCTGGACTCTTTGAGCGCTTCGCTGCAATGGACGCAGAAGCAACTGATGGCGGCCGAAGACTCCGCTAACAACGCTAATACGCGTATCACGCAACTCCAGGAGCAGTTGAATCAGGTTTCCGCAGACATCTCAAGCACAAATGAGGTTATGGCCGCCTATCCGACCTACACCACACAGAGCCCTGCGCTCATGCCCTACTACGACCTGCAAAACTACGATTATCTATACGGGTATCAGTATCCCGGTTCTTACCCTTATCCTTACCCCTACATACCTCCCTGCCCTCCACCCGCACCTCCCCTTCCCCCACCGACCTTGACCGTAAATATAACTGCGAGCGCGACAAATGACAACTGGACCGACACCGCGACTGCCTCGATAACGGTGGACAGGCCTACTACAATTTATGTTTATGCCACAGCAACGAATGAGTATACCGAGGCAACTATCACTGCAGAACCGCTTCTGCCTGAGACTACCTTTGCAGAAGCTCAATCAGGTTCGCCAGCCTCCCCGTTGGCGGACATTGCAGTGCAACCAACACAGGCTGAGGTTACCACAGCTGTTGCCGCAATCGTGACTCCAACAGCAGTTGAACAGCCTGTTATTTCTATGACAGCCGTGCAATCGCAAAATTCCTCCCCAACAAGTTCAGTGAGTACGGAGGCCACTGTCACAATACCGGCCACTGCGTTAATATCAGAAGGTTCAGTATCAAACACCGCTAACCAGTCGCCTATCGGGGCAGCGTCTGCCGCAACTGTCGAACTGGCAAGCACACAAACGATGGATGTTTCAGTCCCGGCGACGGGAGGATGTGCATCCGTATCTGATCCTGTAATCGCTGCCTTGCAACTACCGGCCTTACCCGCACCAACCATAACACCTGTCACGCAACTTACAGAACCGGCATCGGTAACAGTATCTCCGCTAACTTCAGCGCCAGGCAAGCCGGAACGCCGGGCAATCCAGGCGCCTGCCACCGGCGATACCGCTGACATCCAGGTAGCAATAGAAAAACTGGACACCAAGCTCACACGCACACATGCACTTGCTCCTCCAAAAGCGACCCTGCCAATACCGGCTCCAACAGTAGAGCCAACATCTTTAGCTACGGTGGTTTCCACATCTGCTGATATGTCTACCCGGACGCCTGTAAGTGCCTCCGCTCAACCCGTAGTGGTTCCGGTGGCAGTCTCTGAATTGGTGGCCATGAATAGCGCTCAGGTATCACAGGAACCAATCCCGGTTACTACCACGATTGCACCCCCTGTTACTCCGGTTGCTTCACCGCCTGCGCCTGAGGTAGTTCCAACAGCGCCCAATTCCCGTACCAATGTATCTTTGCCTTCCGTTTCAGCTAACAATTTGGAGAAACCAGTAGCCTCCGGACGTCATGCAATAAATAATTTGGCAACCAATCCGGTTGCGCCTACAAGTCTGTCGCCGTCTTTGAATTCAGTTACGGCTGTACATGCCGCCAGGCCATCTGCGCCCGTGTCTGCAAATACACGTTCAATACCAGTTATGCCCAAACCGGATCCGGCAACCACGCAACAGGACAGCCCGGCCAGAGTAACTGTACCCCATAACTCCGTCAGAAACACGTCGACCGCAGCAACATCGGCGTCCCCATCTGCTTCGGCTCAGGCCCTTAAACCAGCACCTGCCATAGCCGCTCCTATCGTCACTGCCCCTGCACCACCGGCACGAAAGTCAGGGAGCAATATCGCCAATCGAATTAAGAAAGGAGATACGGTAAATTGATCTATGTATTACACTTCGCCCCCTTGAGACAGGCGGGCTGCTAAGGAGAGTAAAATGGCTGAACATGAGCAGCAAAACAGGGCGGTAGACGCCGGCCCCGCTTAGCGTTAATCATCGCTCTGCAGAACTCACCGGCTAAAGCTGACATAATGACAAGTTTACCTGTTCCGCAATACCAGGATAAGGATGACGCCTTACATTTTTACCCGGGTGAAAAATATTATGAATGGTGGTACTTTGACGCACAGTTTGATAACGGCTATGCATGTGTAATTACATTCCATTACCGTCTGGTTTTTGCTGAGCCCCACATGCCCTGTATCCAGTTGCATATTTATGCCCCCGACGGAAAAAACCATGTTGTTTATAAACCGTTCGATATACAGGCTGTCAGTGCTTCAGAAGACCATTGCGACGTCCAAATGGGAGACAGCTTCGTCCGTCAGGAAAACGGCATTTACAAAGTCTCAGTCCATACCAAAGGTGGCTATGTGATAGAAAAAGGCGCGGTTGTATTTGACGAATCTGCTGACGCCGGCGCTGAGCTCGTTTTTAGTAACATTCTGCCGGGCTGGAAACCCGAGGGAACAGGGGTGCTCTTAGATAAGGGCGACGCTGTTCAAGGTTGGGTTGTCCCCATACCCCGGGCAGAGGTTGAAGGCACCCTCTTCATAGGCGAAACCGCCATAAAGGTAAAGGGAAACCGGGGATACCACGACCATAACTGGGGTAACACAAATATATACGATTTCTTCAGTGGCTGGTACTGGGGCCGGCTGTACGATGATAAGTACACACTGATCTATGGCTGGGTATATCCAATGAATAAAAAAGATGGCATGTCCGCCAAGCTCTATCTTGCCCGTGAACATAAAC
>CAIYTC010000032.1 GCA_903929005.1 uncultured Dehalococcoidia bacterium
CAGCGCCGGTATCGTATATCCCACACTCCAATACTTGGAGGAACTGGGCTACGTCACGGGCAGGGAGCAGGATGGCAAGAAGGTCTATACCATATCTGATGAAGGCCGGAAGTTCCTTGAAACACAAAAGGATACGGTGGACGGCATAAGGAAAAGCCTGAAAAGCTGGTGCGGCTCTCACTCGCGTGATGAATTCCACGAACTGATGTACGGGATGGGCAGGCTGGGCAAGCTCTGCTTCAGCAGCGGGCGTTCTGCTGCCCCCGAGCAAATTAAGCTCATCCGCGAGGTTATTGACACCGCCCATGAAGAGATTGAGAAAATAATAAAAAAATAGGATATCCTCCTTGCAATTTTGAAAATACTGGGCATTCGCCTTATAATCGCTGTATATGGTTTATCGTATGCTTAGCAGGTCCGGTAGCATTGAGACTGTAAACGAGCGGCACAAGCTGAGAAATTTATCACTGCTGCTGCTGATACTAATTGCGGCCGCTTCCCTTTCAGGGTGTACCCGGATATCCCGGTCTGCGCAACAACAACCGGAGCCACCACCGGCCCTGAAAAACATATCGCTGTTTACTTTTGACCCCTTAGTGGTATCTCCTCTTCCCTTGGTTGCCGGGCAAACTGCTACGGTAAGCATGCAAATAAGCAATACCGGCTCCGCTGAGGGGACATACGGGGCTGAACTGATTATCAACGCCAACAAAGTCGATAACCAGGCAGTTTTCGTAGCCGCGGGCAGTTCCAGCCAAGCAACCTTTCAAACCACGTTTTCTATTCCCGGCCACTATATTATTAAAATCGGACCTCAGACAACCGAAATTGATGTTGCCTTTAACCGGGTGCCGACTATGCTTAAACTGGATAGTGGAAATGTGGATGGATGCGACTCCCTGGCGGGGAGCACAGGAGAACCCGGCAATATGATCCAGATGGTGGAGGGAAATATGCTCAAACTAATAGCCCCGCCGGGCGGATTTGAGCTTAACAGCATCGAGATATTCGGCTTTATCAAAAGCAGCGACTACGATTTCAACCATGACCCCGTTGTGGGAGGCCAGGGGACGTGGGTCTACGGCTGGGATATTGCTACTATTGAACCGGTTAACCCTAATTTCACCATTAATATTTACGACAGCCGTTATAACAGGCTGTTCACCCGCGATTTTGATAAAAACCTGTTTAGCTACGCGCCGGGCTGGGTGAAAATAGAAACCTCCCCGCTACAAGTAGCGGGTGATTTTTACATCGAACTGGTAACTCACAATCAGCCAAAGCTATCTGGGTTTGGCTATGGCGACTATGATTACTGGCACAGATATGTTGTGCATACCTGGTATTATCAGCTCTGCATCGGATATGAAAACGCTATTGAGGTCCAATCCTTTGTCTCGCAAAATGGCAACGCTGTGCCCGAACGCTACCTTACCTATAACTGGCTGATGCGCGCCAATGGTTACCAGATTCAGAATTAGGCATCGCGCCGGTCGGGTTGTCTATCGTTGCTATAATTAAGCGGGTTTCTTGATATATAAGGAGGTTCGGTTTGAGCTCTTTAGTAATCTCTATGCTAAGGTACTGCGTTATCGCCATCGGCATAGCCGTCGCTTATTTCCTTTACTTCCGCTGGTCCGACGCCAGGCCTGCACTGGAAGTAATTTTACTCACCTGTGTGGCTTTCAACGGGCTTATCAGCTTCCTCAGTCACGTCATTTTTCATAAAGCCGATGCCAGGCGCCTGGGGATGGAATCGGCCAATCCCGGATTCCAATTCGAGGTCGGTTTTGCCAACCTGGCAATCGGCCTGGCCGCCCTGCTGTCTGTCCTCTTCGGCTGGGGTGTTACCGCCAGTATCGTGCTGGTGCTATGTTATGCCCTTTACATCCTGCAGACTGTGGCACTGCACTTCCAGCGCTTCGTTACCGGTGAAAAAACAAACGCCGGTTACCTGTGGGGCAGCGTTGTCTTCGCTTTTCTGTATGTAGCGAATATGTTTTTCTTCGCCCTGGCCGCCCTCACCCAGGAGCATCTTGCCCCTTTTTAATCAGCCTCGCTAATTTACATTGCGCATTATTTATGGTATAACTCACTTTCAGAAAGTGAAGTTAGAATTTGGCCCATACACACTGGAAACTACTGCCTGAAGCCGCTAAACCCCTGGAAATCCGGGGGGTAGATGCGCTTATTGCCAGGATACTCTATAACAGGGGGGTCACCAGTGCTTCTCAAGCAGATATCTTCCTCAAAGCCGATAAGCGCCTCTGCATAGATCCTTTCAGCCTTCCTGATATGCACCAGGCAGTCGGCCGCGTCTATAAAGCCCTGCTGTCGGGCGAAAAGATCGCCGTATATGGCGATTTTGATGCAGACGGGATCACGGCCACGGCGCTGCTGGTACAGGGATTATCTGAACTCGGCGGCGATGTTATACCCTATATTCCTCACCGCCTATATGAGGGCTACGGCTTAAAAGTATCTGCCCTGGAGAAATTGCGTAAACAGGGTGTGACGCTGGTCATTACGGTGGACACGGGCATCACCGCTTTCGCCGAAATAGAGAAGTCTCATAAGATGGGGCTGGAGATACTTGTAACCGACCACCACGTCCCGCTCGAGGAGTTACCCTCAGCCAACATTATCGTTGATCCCAAGCGCTCCGATTCAACCTGCCAGTTCATTGAATTTGCCGGTGTGGGCGTAGCTTTCAAACTACTGGAAGGGCTGCTTGCCAGCGGTAACAGGGCTGACCTGGTACATAGTTCGCTGGAACTTGTGACCCTGGGCACCATTGCCGATATGTCTCCGCTGGTAAGCGAAAACCGCCACTGGGTCAGGTCTGGCTTGCAACTGCTCAACAAAACCAAACGAGTCGGGCTGATTGAGCTGATGAATATTGCGCGTATTGAAAGGGGCAAGCTGACCGCCGAGACCGTTTCCTACCAGATCGGCCCGAGGTTGAATTCAGCCGGCAGGCTGGACGATGCCGGCACCAGCTATCAGTTGCTCGTAACGCAGGACCGGGTTCAGGCCACTATGCTGGCCATGGAACTCGAGGAGAAAAACAAGGAACGGCAGCGGCTGGTTGCCGAGACCTATGACAAGGCGCGCCGCCAGATATTGGAGGACGGCGCCGACCGGGCAATTTTAATGGCCAGCGATGCTGACTACCCAGCCGGTGTAATAGGCCTGGTTGCCGGAAAGCTGGCCGACGAGTTTTACCGCCCGGTGGTGCTGGTCAAAATCGGAGATGATACCTGCCGCGGCAGCGCCAGGAGCATACAGGAGTTCGACATTATGGCTGCGCTCAAGGCCTGCCATCACCTGCTCACGAGGTATGGCGGACATGCCAGGGCAGCCGGCTTCAATGCCCATACACGTGACCTTCAGCAGATTCAAAAAAAGCTGCGCTCACTGGCTGAGGAACAGTTGACGGGACTTGACCTCCGTCCCCATATCGATATAGACGCCGAGGTCTCCCTTTCTGTCTTTGCCGGGGGGGTCTTTGAAGAAATGCGGCATCTTGAACCCTACGGGATGGGCAACCGTGCACCCATATTTCTAAGCCGCAAGGTGGAGGTGGTTGAGCAAAAGCTGGTCGGCGGCCAGCATGACCATATCAAGCTTAAGCTCAAGCAGGACGGCATCGTCTGGGATACTATGGGCTTCCGCCTGGGCAGTTACGTGGGCGAACTAGCCCGCCATATTGACGCGGTATATTCGGTAGAGGTGGACAACTTCAACGGCAAAGGGCAACTCCGGCTCAATCTGCTGGATTTTGCCCGCTCTTACTGATACCGGCCGCTTCGGTGATAACCTTCACGCGCTTATATTGTATAAAGCGCACTATCAGGGTTACCGCGGCTGCCGACACGATTAAAATATCCAGAACCTGCGCCTGAGGAAGATTGAACAGGAAAGCCTCATTCTCACGGAAAAACCTTATAACAAAGTCGCCCGCACCGAAGAATATTAGCCAGAGCAGGAACAGCGAACCCTGCGGCTTTAGCCTCTTACGTAATGCCCACAGAACACCAAAGCCAATCAGGTTCCAGATGATATGGAACATCTGTGTCGGATAAAGCGGCACTCCATGCGGGGCATAGCTGTTGGAGTTCTGGTAAATCACCGCAATCGGCAACTCGCAGGTTAGCCCGAAACAACAGCCATTAACCAGGCATCCCACGCGCCCAATGGCCTGACCCAGTATAGCCCCGGGTGCCGCGATATCTCCCAGATCCCAGAACGATAACTTCTTTATCAGGCCGTAAATCAGGATAGCTGCCAGGCCACCCAGTACCGCTCCCCAGATGGCAAGTCCTGCGAAATTTAGGAGCTGCTCGGGATAGTCCAGGTAATACTGCCACTTATCGATGATGTGCAGCAGCCTGGCGCCCACTATACCGCCGATCACCGCCCACAGCCCC
>CAIYTC010000033.1 GCA_903929005.1 uncultured Dehalococcoidia bacterium
AGACACCAAGGGTGCGTCATGAATCTAGGGGCGATTCATGAATCGCCCCAGCCAACCAGTGCTCGAAAGGTTACGTGCACTATGCTATTATTATTGCCAGAGTATGAAGTCGCTTTAGGATCTGACTTTGTCTAGTATTGAAGAATTTTTCAGAGGCATTTCGCCGGTATTACAGGCTTTCTTAGCAGCCTGCTTCACATGGTCCATGGCCGCCTTCGGAGCGGCCTCAGTATTCGTGGTCAGGAGTATATCCCGCAAGCTGCTCGGCGGTGTGCTCGGCTTTGCGGGCGGTGTCATGATCGCCGTCAGCTTCTGGTCCCTGCTGGCCCCTTCCATCGAGCTGGCGGCAGACAGCAGCGTTCCAGCATGGCTGCCGGCAACGGTCGGCTTCCTCACAGGCGGATTATTCTTAAGAATCATAGATAAGCTGCTGCCGCATCTTCATCGCGGCATGCCCACAGAGGTAGAGGGAATCAAGACCAGCTGGCGGCGGAATACACTGTTCATCATGGCTATGACCCTGCACCATATCCCGGAAGGGCTCGCTGTGGGAGTGGCTTTCGGCGCCGCCGCAGCCGGGCTGCCGCATGCTACGCTGGCGGCGGCTATCGTCTTAGCTATCGGTATCGGCATTCAGAACTTCCCGGAGGGCCTTGCGGTATCGGTGCCCCTCAGATGCGACGGGATGTCCCGTCCCAAGAGCTTCTGGTTCGGACAGCTATCGGCCATTGTTGAGCCGGTGGCCGCAGTTATAGGAGCAGCAAGCGTTATCGTCTCGACATCAATATTGCCTTACGCCCTGGCCTTTGCCGCGGGCGCCATGATATTTATTGTGATAGAGGAGATAATACCTCAGTCTCAGCGCTACGGGAATAAAGACCTAGCCAGTCTAACCACCATGGCCGGGTTCGTGATAATGATGATCCTCGACGTAGCGTTCAGCTAGCGCGGCGTCTTGTTCCTATGTTGTCTCACGGAGATTAATTACCCCCAGACAGCTTCTTGGCGATAGTGGCAACATGGCGGCCCTGAAAACGCGCCATAGCCAGTTCATTCTCGCTGGGCATCCGGCTGCCGTCGCCACCTGCGATTGTGCTGGCGCCATAGGGGCTGCCACCCGTCATTTCGCTTATCGTAGTCTGGCGTTGCTCGGTATAAGGCAATCCTACAATGACCATACCATAGTGCAGCAGCGTTATATAGAAGCTGATGATGGTTGTCTCCTGTCCGCCATGCTGAGTAGCACTGGAAGTAAAGACGCTGCCTACCTTGCCGACCAGGGCGTTCTTGGCCCACAATCCGCCCGTCTGATCCAGGTAGTTCCGCATCTGGGCGCACATGTTGCCGAACCGCGTCGGGGTGCCGAAGATGATGGCATCAGCATCGGCCAGATCGCTGACCCTGGCCACCGGTATATGTTTGAATGTATCCCGCGCCTTCTTTGCTCCTGATTTCTCCAGCACGGCATCGGGAACCAGCTCAGGCACCTGAAGCAGCTCGACCTCAGCCCCCTCTACCTCACGGACACCCTGGGCCACTGCCTCGGCCATTTTATAGACATGCCCGAACATGCTGTAGAAAACGATCTTAACCTTCATCGCCGCCCTCCCTTGCTATTATCCATCCTGATTTAAGCAAAGTTTTCCATACTATGGACACAGTTGATTACCTTTGTCATCCGAAATGATGATAGCCTTAACCGAACAGCTTTGGGCAGCTGCCAGCAGGGTTTGTTCATCAACTGAGGAAGGATCAAGAATCACAACCTTTCCATCATCATCAAGGTCAAATGCCGTCGGCGCAATAGCTGCACAGTTGCCCAGCCCTATGCACAGGTCCTTATCCACTGCCACTTTCAACGCATACCTCCCAAAGCCTACACGAATTCATTCAACAGGCGTTCTATCTGTAAAGGCTCAACCTTTTGTTTCACCAGCGGCCCTTTACTTAAAGCCGGTACCTGTTCCTCGAAGCTGGCTGTCTCCTTACGATAGATTACGCCGATAGGTATTCGTTCTCCCCACTCCTGGGCTTTTTCAAAGGCT
>CAIYTC010000034.1 GCA_903929005.1 uncultured Dehalococcoidia bacterium
GCCATCTACCTCGTTAATCAGGTGGCAAAAATCAACTGCCAACGAAGCAGTTCCAGTAGCAGCCTAAAAGGCCGCTCGTCCAACCTTTCCTCGTCCCGGTGGGATTGGAATGGGCGACGAAATGCCGGGATGCAACAGTCCTGATGCTGATGAGGACTGTTTAAGACTAATCGGCTGGCCCGCTTTAACTCCGTCTGCAGAGGCTGAGCGGGTGAGATAAAAGAGCAGACTATGCCTGTAGAAGTGCTGGCAACTTTTTTCTGGACGGGGAGTTCGACCCTCCCTCGCCTCCACCAGAAAATCAAAAGCTAAAATCTATAAGGTTTTAGCTTTTTTATATTTAAGCAGGCAGGTCAATTTTCAATTGTGACAAATCTATTGGCCAGTTCTTCCGTTTCTGGGAGCGTCTTCATCCAGAAGGCCTTATTCTCAGGATCGCCAGCGCCAAACAGGTGGTCGTATTTTACCCGGTCTTCTTCAACAGGCATTCTCTCTATGGCACGTACGGCTAACTCTCTCAATTGACGGGCATCAGACAGGCGAGAATTAAGTGCAATATAGTATAAACCCAGTTTCTCCACTTCCCTGATCCCACGGCCGGATTCCTGTCCGGCATTCTTAAACTGGCTGAGGACGACAAGCAACCGGTCTCCAAGTATCAGTGGAGGGATCGCATACTCATTTTCGGCTGGGATGCGCGATAGCAGGTCAGCGCCTTTGGGACGCGAAGCAATGAGCTTTTTTATCTCGACAAGGTTTGAACCGGAACTGCCCACCAATACAAAGACATATGGGGCGGCCCGTTCAACATTGGCATCCAGGTATGGTAGGAGCATTTCGTATGGCCAGGTTTCCTTCGGTCTGGCATCTGCCTCGTCAATAAGACAAATGCAGGGTTTACTCACAGCATCGAGCCGGCTAAGGCCTGCAAGGAACTCCTCGCGGCTGCATTTGGCCAGGTTTAGCTCATGATAATGAATCATCGGCTGCAGTGAGGCTGCCACCTGCTGGACAAAAAACGTTTTGCCGCTCCCCGGTGCCGCCCAAATGATGTGGTTCTCCCGTTTTTGGCCCGGATGGTTAAACCCGGCCGCTATTTTGTGATAGGCGTCCTTAAGCATATTGCGAACAGCTTCATCATACCTGGTAAATTTGCCGACGACGCAGTAGCGTGATAGGACGACATGATCCAGGTCGCCGATTAATGACCTTGCCTCCTGCGTCGCAGAATCGTCCGCTGCGATGATAGTATCCCGCGCAACAGGCTTCACGGATTCCACTGCTTGTCCCGTGGTGACCGGATCGCCCAGAAATTCCAATATTGCACGCTCCCATGATGTGTAGGCCCCTTGTGCAGGGTCAAATTCATTCCCTTCCAGCAGGACAAAACGGGCATTTGGTATCAGAGATGCCAATTCTAAACCAGCCTGCATTGGAATAAAATAACCCTTGCGATGGAGCACCAGGACCGGCATGTGGATGGAGGGAAGTATATCCCGAACATCAAACTCGCTAAATTTTCCCCAATATTGAGCGTAGGTGTCCGGTGTGACGTTATCCGCCAACATTTTGATTAACGATTCAGTGAAAGCTGCACTGGCACCCGGAAACATCAGGTTCAATGCGCCCCGCATAGCGAAATCAAAGCGATTTTTATAGAGTGATACCATCGAGCTTCTGACGTCTGCAGATGTTATCAGGTCATAGTATGCCGAGGTATTGAAAAGGGCCAGGTGCGTAATATTTTGTGGATGCCTTGCGGCATAAGCCATAGCCATGGGCCCGCCACCACTCATTCCATATAGTATTAACCGGTCGAGTTTTAGGTGGCCGATAACCGTTTCCATGTCCCTGACGAATGCCTCCAGCGTGAAGTCAGTCCGGTTGCGTCCCGATAAACCTGTGCCGCTGTGATCGTATACCACTATAGTGTGATACCGTCCGCCCCTTTCATACGAACGCATCATTGATGGAAAGTGCGTAATGTCCTTTATGCTCATGCCGAAATCTGTTGTGCACAATAAGGCTGGCCCCTGTCCAAATGTGGCATATGCAATGCGGATCCCATCAGGGTTGATGCAAAAACCTATTTGTGGCTCCACAACCTAAATCCCGTCCTTTGATGTCATGGTTATAGTACTGGAGCAATCTTATGTCTATACCACCTGATTGTCAAGATAAAATCACACTCAACTATCGACGCCCGGCTCCCGCAGGCCAAACCTGAGAAGTAGTATTAATGCCGGGGGTAGCTTAGTGTTGAGGCGGCGCCTGCTTCCTGCCTGCCAGGGCCTGGAACAGTAATTTAGAATCCTCGAACAGTGACATAGCGTATTGCAGGGCTTTGTCCATGTCTTTTTCTGGTTCCTTGGATATTTTGCCATGCCCGGGATAAAGCTCATCTATCCTCAGTGTGTTGAGGCGCCGTATCGAGTGCATATAATCGCTTATGTTGCCGGAAGGGCCGATATTGGAAAGGGTGCCCCCGCTGAAAACAGTATCGCCGGAAAAAAGGACCCGCTGTGACGGCTCGTACAGGCAGATACAACCTGACGAATGCCCCGGCGTGTGGATGACAAGAAGCTGATAATTTCCGATATCTATGTAGTTGCCATCCTCCAGCCACAGGTCGACCTTTATGCTGCCTGCTCGCCACTCTTGAAAGTGTTGCAGGGTTACGAACTCATCCTGCAGCTCAATCTTGTTGGCCGCGTTACGGTGGGCGGCGATAATTGCGCTTTTGGAAAAATACCCGGCCGCACCTGCGTGGTCCATATGTTCATGTGTCAGGATCATCAGGCTTATATCCTCCGGCCTTAACCCAATCTGGCTCAAATATTCCTTGAGGACAGGGTAATTGCTGACAATCCCGCTATCGATTAGCACGTTCTTATCGGTTCCTTTCAGCAAATACACATGGCTTCCGGGCTTGATATTGTAGATCTGGTATATGCCGGGCCTCAGCTCAATAAATTTTTTTCGTTCTGAATTCGTTTCAAACATAGTGTTATCCTATTATGCCGGCATTGGCTTCACGTAATCTCTGGCAGAGCTTTCCCATTATGGTGAAGGAGAATTGGGGATGCTGCTGAATCAGATATTTGAATTTCGTCATATCCAGGGCTATCAGGCCTGTACCAGCATCTTCAGCAACTGCGGAGGTGGAACGTGGTGAACCGTCAATCAATGACATCTCGCCAAAAAACTCGCCGGGACCCAGCACAGCCAGTGTTTTTTCTTCTCCCCCGGTCGTCTTCTTAAGTAACCTGACCTTTCCGCTGTGCAGAATGAACATCTCAGCTCCTGTGGCGCCGTCTTCGAAGACGATATCACCCTTCTGAAAGGTACGGAGAAACTTCTCGAATAATGTACTTGCCTCTTCCATAATCTCCTCCGTCTGTTAAATACTGAGCTTCTCGCCCTCGCCGATTGCCCTGATGGTAATGTTCAATTCCCGGGATACTGCCGCAGCTTCCTCAATGATCTCCTGCTCGAACTCAGGGCTCAGGTGGACCAAATACGTTGAGGGCAGGTAGCCCCTTATTTTTCGGAACTCCAGGAGCTCCTGCTTGAGCATCTCAGGGCACAGGTGTCCGCTGGCCAGGGCCTCCTCGCCCAGGCGGTTGGGGAAGGTCATCTCCGCGATGAGGTGGTCCGGGTGGACATGCTGCCAGGCAGACGAAAACCCGGGCCCGGTATCCCCGGTATAAAATACCCTTTTACCCTCCGGGGAGGTGATCTCAAATCCCACCGCCTCCAGAGGGTGGTTTACCGGCGCCGCCGTGACCTCATAGCCTTCGACATTCTGCACTGTAAAAAGCTCAAGCGGACAGAACTCAAGTATTTGCCTGTCTATGTAGCCGAACTTTTCCGTGAATTTGGGATAGATCAGGCCATCGATGAGGTGGGAGGACAGGATCTCCAGTGTGTATGGCGTGGCAAAGACCCTGGTGGCGCGGTCGGTGTTATTGAAAGCAAAAGCAGGGATATCCCTGATGTGGTCGTAGTGCCCATGGGAGAGAAGGATTGCCCTTATGCGCCTCTGTTCGGTAAAGGAGAGGTCAGACACAATATTCCCGGCATCGACAACCAGTACGTCATCGATGACAAAAGATACCAGCCGCTTGTCTACGGATGCCTTGTTATGTGTTCCGAGGAATCTTATTATCATTGGCCTTGAGTCCGCTTCCTTCCCGCCTATTCAATCGCTGCCAGGTCCTGCTGGGCCTTTTTCAGCCAGCCTTCGGCGCCGCATTCCCGGTAGATTTCAATGGCCTTGTTCAGCTTCTCCTTGGCACCCGTCAGGTCGCCTTTGCGCCTCAGTAATCTGGCATAGAGAGCATGATCCCTCGCCAAACTCCACATCATGCCATTTTTGTTATCAGCCGCGATGGCTTTCTTAATCCATACCACCGCCTCCGTAATGTGCCGGTCATCGAGATTGAGCAATATCTCCGCGATACACAATGCCATGAACCCTCCCAAAAACTTATATCTAATCTCGTGGTAAGCCTCGAATATGTACTTAAGGTCCACTTCCTTTTCATTGCTCATCACTTTCGCCCTGGCCAAACTGACCCTACATAGTTTCAGCATAGAGGGTGTAATCCTTGCGCGTTTATACATGTCAACTGCTTCATTAAAAAAAC
>CAIYTC010000035.1 GCA_903929005.1 uncultured Dehalococcoidia bacterium
GTTTACCGGTAAAGCGCTCCAGCCCTATCAAAATAATCAGTAAGCCGGCCATACACATGGTATTGGCAAGCGTCATGGATATGAGATCAGGCACGAGTCCGCGCAGGGCAATCAATGTTACCCCGGCTGTCAGTAGTGCAACCCCCACCAGCCAGAAGGATATGCCGGCAAAGCGTCCCCGGTTCTGACTCCATATGACCGCCACCACACTGGCGCTTATCACACTGATGATGAAGTTTAGCAGCAGAAGCGTCTTGATATCAAGCATCTTCGGTTGCCCTCATTAGCTTAAGGCCAATTTCCTTTACCTTAACCGGAATTTCCCATATTAATGCGTAACTATGCGAATAATACCAGTTTATATCCAGGGACACAATACGCCTGCTCACCTCATGCCGGGCAGAACGAATTTCTACACTGTAACCACGTCATTATTGCACTGCATACCCGCTATCTTACTCCTTATCGGGGGGGGGGGTCGCAAGAGCGTCCGGCAAAAATTTTTAAATGGCAGTTGCTCGCGGCCGTAATTCGCAGCAACCCTGGCACACCCTTTTTTAAATAGCACAAATGTGCTATTATGCCCGCAATGACGTTTTTGGGGTGTACCTGGCAACAACGCCGTATCCGTAGGGACGGGCCTTCAGGCCTGTCCGCTCTTTGCGGGCGCACCTGAAGGTACGCCCCTACGGCAGGATGACCAGATTGCCGGGTTGCGACGCGGCAATCTACCGATGGCCTAAAAGGTGTGCTATATATTATTGACACTTAACATTAACCGTCCTATACTGCCATCAGCAGATATACGCCAATCCGGTAAAGCAGTCTAAGCACCGGGCATATAAAGAGGAGGGTACACTGAACATGAAAAGGCCAGCCATTTCTACTTTTATACTGGTGACACTGGTGGCATTATTAATTACCGGGATCAGCCTGGCAGGGTGCACTACCGCGCAGGGTGATGGGAAAACACTGTTTATAGCAGGGTCATACGGCGCAATTAACCGGGGAGTGTATGACGGGCCTGTAACCATCGGCGATTTAAAGAGGCATGGCGATTTTGCGCTGGGTACTTTCAGCGGAATCGATGGCGAACTTGTCGGATTAAATGGTAAATACTATCAGATAGGGGCACAGGGGAAAATCAACCAGGCTGCGGATGCCTGGACCACCCCCTACGCTACCGTAACTTTCTTCCAGCCGGACAAAGTAATCTCAATAAGTAAGCCGCTTGGCTACCAGGAACTGCAAGCGAACCTGAACAGCCAGTTACCTACGCCAAATATTTTCTACGCCATGAAGATAACCGGCAAATTAGACTCGATAAAAGCCAGGAGCCTGACCAAACTGAATAAACCGTATCCGGCCACGCCTTACTCTACTATCACGCAGAACGAACCGACATTTGAATTCAGTAACGTGGATAGCACGCTGGCGGTTATTGTGAGTCCATCCTTTACCGGTGAACTGAGCTACCCGGGCTATCACGCACATTTTATTAACAGCGACGGGAAATACGGCGGGCACGTCCTTGACTGCCGCATAACCAGCGGCCGGGTTGAAGTGGCGAGTTTACCTAATTTTACCGTCAACCTGCCGCAAAACAGCGAGTTTTATAAAGCGGATTTCACCAAAAGCTTGGCTGTGGGCCAGGCGGTGGCACCTGCGGCGGCAGCCGCACAGGCGCAGGGGGCCGTCCAGGCCA
>CAIYTC010000036.1 GCA_903929005.1 uncultured Dehalococcoidia bacterium
CCCAATCCAGCCATAACGGTCTCCAGGCAGCTGTTATCTGGTTCTTTGTCACGGGAGGGTTATCTGCTCTTGGCGTTCTGCTGGCCGGAGGTCACCCGCTCTCCGCGCTGACAGCGCTCCTGGTGGCCTGGTTGACGACTCTCATTCCCTTCATCGCGGCAGGTTGGTTTGCCGGGATGGTCGAGGCCTGGAAGATCAAACCAACCGTGGCGGATCTGAAACGCTTGGCTCAAGCCGATAGCTTCAAGCAGATGATGCAAAACCGTCTCGGCAAGGTCATACTGGTGACAGCACTATCCAATTTAGGTGCCATGGCCGGGGTGATCATTGCCGGCATCATCTTTCAGCGAATGGGGCTTATCGATCCGAATCAAATGTGGAGCCTGGCAAAGGGAATTGTGACGGGGATAATATCAAGAATAGTTATATAAAAAAAGGATTCGAGCGTCCCGTTACCTCTCAGACACGATGGTTATTCCTGCCTCCTTGATCTTGTTCTTGCGGGCCACATTGAGCAGCATGGGAGTCAGGCTTTCCACCAGGGCAGAGGCCTCCAGGGGACCCGCTTTTAGTGGCCGCAGGCTCTTTATGTCCCCTATCAGGCCCACGACGCTATCTACGGCCCCGGCGTCGTCGCCGCATATGAGAACGTCGGCCTTAAGCACCCGGTCCCTGGCTTGCAGAGCCGCGGCACATATGGTATGGAACGCAGAGACTATCCTCATGCCCTCCGGAAGCAGAGACTTCGCCCGCATGGCCGCGCTGCCTTCCGTGGGTGGATTGAACTGGAAGAACTTGCCATTGTAGCTCATGGGGACTACGGGAGAGACTACAAGCTGGCTGTTGTAGGAGGCCGACAGATCCGAGGTCGCTGAATTCAGATGTTCATAGGGCACGCAAAGCACGACGGCATCCGCCGCGGCAACTGCGCTGCCGTTATCGGTGCCCCAGACATTCCCCTTGGGCCCGATAAGTTCCAGGATCGCATTGGCACTTTCCTGGGCCTTATCGGCAGAACGCGAACCTACAATTATCTCGTGATTCTGCATAAACCGCACGGCAAAGCCTGTCCCGATATCGCCGGTACCGCCAACAAGAGCAATCTTCATGCCAAGGGCATTATCCCACACTTATTTTATAGTTTTGCGCGGATTAGCGAAGCTTTGGCGGAGCCAGAGTCCTGCCAGAAGAAAAATGTCGCCGATTCAGGCCAAAGCCAGCTCAAAAAAGATATAAATGAATTTGAATAATTTGATAGAATGTAACAAGGGATGGCACGAGATGCGAAAGGGAGTAGCAATGAAGGGGGTAATAAACGTCATCCCGTGCCGCGAATTCCTGCATTATCATATCATAATGCAGCTATCACTATTAGGTCACTTCTCCTTTATTAAGTTTTAGGTGGAAAAAAGGTCTAACTTTTTATAATTTTTAAAAAATCAGGCTGGCTTTAAGGCCGCTTCAACCTCCTTAAGGGTGGCGTCTGTCTTTATGCCCAGCCCATTAAAATGGGTTCGAGAAGCCTGGCGGCCCATCAATTGCAGCCTCTCCACAATATCGTCTATCTTGCCGGGGGTGATGTTTAGCCTCTCGCAGATACTATGATGGTCATAGTACATGGGCACCTCCACCTCGCTCGCGCAGGTACGAAGGAGCTTTTCGGCCCTCGGGCTCAATCCCTGACAGGCGAGGGCCATATGGATTATATCCGGCTCTTGTATACTGCCTAGCCACAGGGGTCCGGCCAGTGTGGTCGCAGCATGACAATGAATGCATTCGCCCTTTGGATATGGATCACTGAGCAGGACAAAGCCGCCGCAACTCCTGCAGTGCTCGACATAGCCCAGGGATTTCAGGCATTTGTCGGCAGCTTTTGCGCCTTTGATCACGCGAAGGTAAGTACGCACATAGTGGTCGGTAACGTGGGTTAGCATGGGAACCGGGCTCTTATCCAACCGCGCGAACTCCCTTGCCGCCAGGCCGAGAAGGACTCTGGCCCCCATCTCCCGGTGATAGTCCGTGCGCAAAGGCATTGTCATGTACTTGCGTATCCCGCTCTTGAGGTGGGCACCGCATAGAGGAGCCGTATCAGTGGCGGTGATGAATAGATAGTTGAGAGCGGATCTGCTGGCAGCAGGAAGATAAGGAGAGGGCGAGCCGAAGGGGTCCAGGTCCACCGCCTGAA
>CAIYTC010000037.1 GCA_903929005.1 uncultured Dehalococcoidia bacterium
CTCGGCAGGCACCATCCTTATCACTTCATCCATGGCCCGTATCATGATGGGGAGTTCCAGCAGGGACAGCACGATAATGCCTCCCAGCAGCGAGGCCCGCATACCCAGGTAGAGCATGATGATAAAGCCAAAGACGCCGTAGACTATGGAGGGCACCCCCCAGAGCACATCAAGGGACAGCCTGATGGCGCGGGCCAGCTTGAAATTCCTGATATAGTCCCGCTGCAAAAATAGCGCTACCGGCAGGGCCAGCACCAGGGCTATCAAGGTGCCTCCCAGCGCCAGGTAAAGCGAGCCCACTATGGCGTTGAGTATGCCGCCGCCGCCGCCCAGGTAGTAGCCGCCCCGGGGCAACTCGGTTACCATGGCCCAGGTCAGGGCGGGCAGGCCGCGGTACAGCACGACAATGAACACGAGGAACAGGGTGGAAATGACAGTAGCGGTCGCCGCTATCATCAGCGCTTTGAAAATATTCTCCTCAGTCCGGCGCCGGTTAAATGCCATAGTTAATCTCCAGCTTTTCTAATATGAAGCCCGCGCCGATATTGAACAGGAAAACTACGGCCATCAGCAGTAAGGCGGCGAAGAGCAGGGCCGCATCATAAGCGGGTATGGACATCATCTCGCCGTAATTGTTGGCGATCAGCGCCGCCAGGGGATAAGCCGGGTCGAAGACTGAATGCGGCACCCGGGCGACATTGCCCACCACCATTAAAACCGCCATGGTCTCACCGAAGGCGCGGCTGAAGCCGAGTATGATAGCGGCAAGGATGCCGGGCGCGGCGCCTTTCATGACCACCAGCTTGGTGGCCTGCCACCTGGTGGAACCCAGGGCGATGGGCACTTCGCGCATACCATGCGGCACCGAGCGGATGACCTCTTCGGATATGGAGATGATGACGGGAAAAACCATGATGGCCAGGACGATGCCGCCGGTCAGCACGTTGTAACCGTTGGTGGCCACGCCCAGCCAGGAGGCCAACCACTTTACCGCCGGTATGGCCACTAATATACCCCATAAGCCGTAAACAACCGAGGGTATGCCGGCCAGCAGGTCTATCACGGGTTTAACCAACTGCGAGAGCCAACGCGGCGCGTATTCCGCCAGGTATATCGCGGTTAACAGGCAAAGCGGTACGGCGATTACCATGGCCACGCCGGTCACCCAGAAGGTGCCGATGATAAAAGGATAGAAACCAAAATCGCCTTTTTGCGGCTTCCAGACGGACGAGAATAACAAATCGGAAAGCGGCTGAAGTGAAAGCAATGGCCAGGCTTTCCACAGCAGCCCGGCAGCGATCAATATGACCAGCAGGGCGGCGAAGGCCGTAAAGATGAGCATCACCCGGCCGGTGATGATATCTTTGATTTTGCGCCGCTGTAAACTTTGCATTTGACGTCGCTACCTATTGGTAAGCCGCCTGCCAGTCTGTCATTTTGCCGCTGATCCAGATATCGGCGAACGCCTGCTTGGTCAGGCCTTTAGTGAGCAGTTCCTGTTTGTAAGGGTTCTTAGCATTGGCTACCGGCACTACAGCGTCGCGGGTCACCGATATCCAGCAGGCGCCCTTTTCAATCTCGGCCGGATTTATCTCACGGGAGAGCATGCCAAGGTCAACCATTTTGCCCAGGGCATCGGTCATCCCCTTGCCGGCCCCGCCCGCCGA
>CAIYTC010000038.1 GCA_903929005.1 uncultured Dehalococcoidia bacterium
AAATGCAAGTTAGATGGACTCTCAATGCTCTTGATAATCTGAATGATGCTGTGGAATATATTGCTGCCGACAATCTTAAGGCATCGGCAGAAGTGGCCCAGCGAATTTGGGACACCGCACAAATGCTTGCCCGGCAACCGGGAATAGGAAGACCCGGAAGGGTTTCGGGCACACGAGAACTTGTTATTCCGGGCTTGCCGTACATTCTGCCTTACGTGGAAAAAGGAGGAGCCGTGATCATTTTACGAGTGATCCATACATCAATGAAGTGGCCAAGGAAGTTCTAACAAATATGAGACTCCTATATAACCGCCCCAGATTTGCATTTTGGGTGTAATGCCAAAAGGTATAGAGAAATCTTGCTTCTATAAGATGTCTTTTTTTTGCTGAATTTATTTGGTAAGGGGTTGATCCGCGTTTCAGTTTTTAACAGGCGCCCCTGTCTGTCCCGTTTCTGACGTTTGGGGAATTCAGCAACGAATAAGGGACGGCAATCCAGCAGGCGTGGGGGATATCCCTGATTACATCAACACGAATTATCCGATGGGTGGATTACCGGCATGCTCTTTGCCCGAACTCCAAGTCATGCTGACTTCAAGCGTCTTCATAGAGGTAATGCGCAACAAAAACGAAATTTCATGATGAAAATACAATTGAAATAAATTGACCTCACTGGCTTTTATGATGAAAATTATTTAGTAATGAACGTCCCAGTTAGATCCTCCGGGCTTACCGGGTCTTGTGTAATCACCGCTGCGCCATCGTCGCACGGCTTACGACGCAAAGCACCGCCGAATGCCCAGCAGACCTAGCAGGCCAGAACCGAAGAGCCAGAATGCGGCCGGGACCGGGATCGGGGCCATCGTGTCGTTGTTCGCCATGATAACCCCGCTCAGATCCCCCCCTGATCCGGTCAACCATAACATGATTGTCCCACTGGTGTTGGGGCCGTTCTGCCCGAGAGGCCACACCGAGCCCAGCGAAGCATCTGGTACCAGCTTTAAGTCCAACTTGGACTTTTCTTCGTCTAGGGTAAGCGTGACGAATGAAGAACTGAGCGGTTGCCAGCCCAATCCGTCAATCTGGTACTGCAGGATAGCCGGGTAAGTATTCTGCCCCGAAAGCTGCGCTAAGTCCAGATTAAAGATCGACAGGGAGATCAGTCCATCCCCGCTCTGACCCGGATCGTCATACAGCCAGAATGAGACTTGGTCCGCCAGCACCGGCGTTGTCCAGACTGGAACGGCAAAGCCCAAGATCGCCAAGACCACAATTGCCCTGATAAATATTTTCATACTATAAAGCCCTCCAGAAATAGTCTGTGCAGCATCGTCGCCTGCATGGTTATGGACGCCCTCGCAACATCCGGCCGGAAACCTTACCAAAACCCCTCCATCCAACACGTTATGAAAAGCTACCAGTGGGTGACTGCGCCATGCCGTATGCTTGTCAACAGGACAACCGCTCACCAATATAGCATTAACATAAATATTCACTCATGTCCAAAATATAAATAGCTAAAAATATAAATAGCTAATTCACCTAGCCTTGTCAAAGCTCTTTAGAAATGTCCCCGGTTTTAGCTCGATAGAAGTGTCCCCTTTCGTATTGGTTTTTGGTTTATGTTTTAGCATTTGTTTTTTGGTTTAGGGTGTCAGGGCCAGGGGGACAGTCCCCCTGGCCGCGGCGA
>CAIYTC010000039.1 GCA_903929005.1 uncultured Dehalococcoidia bacterium
GCGATTACTGGGCCACCATGACCCCGAGGTACGAGATACAGGACTTCGCCTTTGAATCCAGCACTACCCTGTATACAATAAACGCCTACGGCATGGTGCAGAGGCTGCCCTATACCGGCACCTCCTGGTCCACCAACCTGCCCACCTACCAGACCAACCTCGAGACGGGCCACACCATCGTGGCTGTCCCCGACGGTAAGGTACTGGCCGGCTCAGGCAGCACCTCTTCCTATCCGGTGTCCTACTCCGCCGATAAGGGCGTGAGTTGGGAGACCGGCACCCAGGACATGGCCGGCCACGCCAATGTGCACGTCATCTTCGACGTAGACTTCAAACACAACAGCTTCATCTACGCGGGCGACGATGCGCAAACGGGCTCCGTTTACCGCAATACGGCGCCGTCTTTCCAGAGGTGGTTTGACAATGACATGATGTCAGCCGGCAACGGCAATGGCAACGCCCTGGCCTCTACCTACACCCTCTTTGTCGCCACCATCCCTCCACCGCATATCGCCGGCCAATTCGGCCTGGCACAGGCCTGGACCGGCACACCGCAGCCGGCCCTCTACACGGCGCATGACAATATCACCTACGTTGTCGCGGCCGGCATCGCCGCTGTCAACAACAGCGCGGTCTGCCGCAGCCTTGGACCGAGGAATGGCATACCCAAGACGGGCGTCAAATGGTCATGCCTCAACATCTTCGCGCCGCTGAGCACGACCGGCGTGCGCTTCACCCTCGAGCCAGCCTCGCTCAAATACTGCGGTTGCTGCACTATCGACACCAACACCACGCTGTACGCCATCGATGACAGGAGCGGAAACTGGACATATTCCGGTACTGACGTTCGCACCTACTCATTAGCCACGGGCCTCACCGGTCATTTCTGGAATTCCACTGTATCGCCCGCAGAAGCTTTTTCTGACACAGGAGTGGCCCAGGGCGGCGCATTGGGCAGCGCCTGGTACGGTTACACTCCCGGTGACAGGCGCGGCATGCTCTGGGCCTACACCGACTGCCTGGCCAAGAAGGGACCCGTCCTGAAGAGCCCGGCTGACAAGTTCCTGGTGGGTGCTGACCCGGTAACCGGGCGCAACCAGCAGGTAGACCTGAGCTGGGAACAGCTCTGCCTCTCCACCTCCTACGAACTCCAGCTCGCTAAGGACAATAAATTCACCTTGAAAATCAACCCGCTTCAGACCGGCCTGGGCGCCGGCAGTGGCGCCAGTACGGGCGCTATAGCCGCAGTCAGCGGCTCGATCCTGGTCAGCATGGATGATTACAACATGACCGCCCCGGCCATGTGGATCTATCCGGGCGCGCTGCCTGAAGCAGGCGCCATCTACTTCTGGAGGATCCGCTCCGCCAGGTCGGCCACCCTGCAGATCGCCGAGAGCCCGTGGTCCGCGGCCAGTTCCTTCACGGTGAAGGCGGGCTTTATCGTGAACACCCCGTACTACGGCGTACAGCTCCTGGCCCCCAATAACGGCTGCACGGGCTGCAAGGTAAAGCCATCCTCCTTCTCCTGGAGTCCCTGGAAAGAGGCCACCAAGTACCAGTTTGAACTTGCCAACGATCCTGAATTCAAGCAGACGGTTATATCTGTCGTCACTACCACCACCACAGGTTACGAATACAGCGGCACGCTGGACTACGACACCAATTACTTCTGGCGCGTGAAGGCCCTTGAAGTCAATGGCCAGAACATCCCCAGCGACTGGTCCGCAACCTTCAGCTTCCTGACCGAGCCCGCCCCGGCGCCACCCGCACCTCCGCCGGCTGAACCGCCCATCCCGGTATGGGTCTGGGTACTCATCGCCATCGGCGCCGTCCTGGTGATCGCCACCACTATACTCATATACAAGTCCCGCCGCACGTTTTAATCCCGGGTAACCCGGTGAAATAAGAGAGGGGGGACGGCAAACGCCGTCCCCCCTCCTTTCCGGCCACGGTTTTAACTCCCTGTCAGGCAGCTTGCCCTGGACCTGTCCGGTTTAGCTGCGTACCGTCAGGCTGGCTTTTCAGCCGGCGGGCAGCAATTCTTCCACTTATTGCGCATCTCCTCCGGGATAGGCATGCCGGCGCAGCGGTCCTTCATCATCTTGCGCATGTCCTTCATTTTGGCCTTGTCACCGCAGCAGCTTTTCATCATTTTGCCCATGTCCTCCATTTTAGCCTTGTCACCGCAGCAACTCAGGCACATCTCCATTAGAGACCCCTCCTTCTTGCCGGTTTTGGCCTGACCCTGCGCGCCAGTTGTTTTTGTTGACTCTGTTTCCATGTGAATCCTCCTTTATTTAATTTATATTACTAAAATTCGAAACAAATCGAATAATTAGGCGAAAAAAATATCACGCACATGCGGTACGGTCAAAGAAGTGCATAAGGGAGTTAATCACCTCAGGGTCGACCCAGCATTCGATGCGCTGGCCCTGCCGCCTGGACCTGATCAGCCCGGCGCGATGGAGTTCCTTGAGGTGGTGCGACACCGTTGAGGGGGCTATGCCGAGGTTACTGCCCAGATCCCCCACGCACTCGCAGGCTTGATCAGTTTTACAGGCGATGCCTCCTGTGCCGCAGGAGGCCAGGCGCAGAAATATTTTAAGGCGGTGAGTATTGGACAGCGCCTTGAACATATCTGCGTATCGATCAATGTTAATAGTATCTTTCGACATGTTTAGAATTATAAAAGTATTTATCCCGGTTTGTCAAGTCCGGCTACAAAATGCGCGTGATTACTACCGCGGCTGCTCTGCTATGCAATGATATTCTGTAGGAATTGACTAACAAGAATTGTCGTAGCATAATGTTAGACGTCGGATTTCTGATTTCCGACGCAGGAGATTTGCCATGAGTAAAGATGCCGATAAAAAAATTGTCCTTCGTGATAAAAGGCAGCTCACGCTGCCCCGTGAGATATGCGAGCAGCTTGGCATCGAGCCGGGGGATAATCTGACGCTATATGTGGAAGATGGGGCGCTGGTAGCCAAGCCGAATAAAACCATTGCGCTGGAGGCGCTGCGGGAATTGCGCGAATCATTTAAAAATTCAGGTATATCGTTAAAAGAGCTGTTGGCAAACGGCCGCCGTATCCGCAAAGAGCTGGTTAAAGAATACTATGGCGACAGGTTGTGATTTGCGCATATTCCTCGACAGCAACGTTATTATTTCAGGCATCTATTCAAAGGCGGGGCCACCGGGCAAAATTCTTGACATGCACACGGACGGCAGGATCCAAATAGTCGTCTGCAAGTTTGTGATTGAGGAAGTGATCAGGAATATCAGGGTAAAAAGAAGTAAAGACATACCGGCGCTTTACGCCTTTCTCTCCAATGCGCCACCCACCGTTGCTGTTGATCCCGGTATAAACGAAATCCTGCGATGGGCGAAGTACCTTTCGTATGAAGATGCAATAATTCTTGCTGCTGCCATCCGCGCGGGGGTGGACTGTTTTATAACCAGCGACAAGCATTTCCATTCGGCCGAGTTGAAATCTCAGAAAGTGAACTTAAAAATCCTGACTCATGCCGAATTTGCAGCCGCCCATAAGCTGCCGGGCAGGCCGGCTCCCAACAGTCCGCCAACGACGGGCTAATGCTCACCGGCGATAACGGCCGCGCCCAATGCAGCCATGAGGCGGGGGTTGTCGGGTACGAGGGCATTCACGCCGAGCTTCTCTTCGATGGCCTGCACAAGGCCGGTGTCGAGCCCACCGCCGCCGATAACCGCGAAAGCTTTCTCCAGGGCTACGCCGCGCGACATGCCGCTTATCTTGTCGGCGATGGAGCGGTGGATGCCGGCCAGGATATCCTGGGGACTGTCGCCCTGCGAGATGCGCGTGATGACCTCGGTCTCCAGGAAAACGGTGCAGGAGGTGGAGAAGCTGGAAGGTTTAGTAGCCCTGAGGGATAGCGGGCCAATTTCGTCTATGCTTATCTGTAGGATGCGGGCCACAACCTGCAGCAGCCGGGCGCTGCCGGTGGCGCATATCTCGGAGACGTTGAAGTTGATGACGCGCCCGTTTTCGTCCATGGTGATGACCTGGCTGCCCTGGCCTCCGATATCTATGATAGTGCGTGCGCCGGGGAAGGTGAGGTTTACGCCGCGCGCGTCGCAGATTATCACGCCGTGATAGCTATCGGCGCCGGCGTTGCGCCCGCCGATGCCGGTGGCAGCGCTGAACGTGATATCGGCAGGTTGAAGGCCGGCCTGCTTGAGCGCCCC
Source organism: uncultured Dehalococcoidia bacterium (assembly GCA_903929005.1). Lineage (GTDB taxonomy): Bacteria > Chloroflexota > Dehalococcoidia > GIF9 > UBA5629 > CAIMUM01. The sequence continues at coordinate 4,225 of CAIYTC010000039.1, forward strand.
GGCCCTGACCGCCGCGGCGGTGGTGGCGTAGTTGGTGCCGGAGGGTATGACGGCCGCGCCCCTGATTTTATTTTGGCCGTCTATGACAACCGCCTTGCTGGCGGCCGCACCGATATCTACGCCCAGGAAATACCCGCTCACCGGCCTTTTCCTTTTAACGTCATTGCGAGCGAAGCGAAGCAATCCACCTGCCGAGCGTTACTGATTGTTTTGAGATTGCCGCGTCGCCTGCGGCTCCTCGCAATGACGAGTAAAACTATCACCGTTTTTTCTCCGTGAATTCTATATAAGCTTCGCTGAGCTGTTTTTTCTCCATTTTAAAATGGCCATCCTGCACCAGCTTGAAGGCACCGTCACGCGCCAGTATGGCGGCGCCCAGGGCGCCGGTGATGAGAGGCTCCTGCGGGATCAGCACGGGCATGCCCAGCACGACCTCCATGGCTTTGACCATGCCCAGGTTTTTGGCCACGCCGCCGGTGAAAACCACGGGCGGCTCTACCTTGAGTTGCCTGGCCAGCTTGACCACGCGCGTGGTCACGGCAATGTAAACGCCGGCCAGTATATCGGTCAGCGGCTGTCCCTCGGATAGGCGGGAGATTATCTCCTGCTGGGCGAAGATGGTGCAAAGGCTGTTTATCTTAACCGGCGCATCGCTCTGCAGGGATATCTGCCCCATCTCGTTAAGCCCCAATCCGAGTGTTTCAGCGGCCACCTCCAGGAACCTGCCGGTGCCGGCGGCGCACTTGTCGTTGGTCAGGAAATCGGTCAGCCGGCCGTTCTTTATCTTGAGCACCTTGGCATCCTGGCCGCCGATATCGATGGCGATGCGGACATCAGGGAAAAGGGAGGCGACCCCCCTGGCGTGGCAGGTAAGCTCGGTGACCTGCTTGTCGGCGAACGGGACGTTGACACGGCCGTAGCCGGTGGAGATGATATAGGCAACCTGGTCGAGCGTGATGGCGGACTTGAGGAGCACGTCCTCCATGACCTTATTGGCGCGGCGGCGGTGCTCGGCGCCGGTCTGGCCGACCACGTAACCGAGCATCTTTCCCCCGGCATCCACCACCACCGCCTTGGACATGGTGGAGCCTATATCGATGCCGGCGAAAAAAAGTTTAGAAGCTTCGTTTTCCATACGGGGCCGGCTGCTTTACCTCAGCCCAGGGTCTCCACGAATGCCTCCACCCTCGTTTTAATCGGGGCCAGCGACCTCTCGCTATAATCGTGCTCTATGTAGATGCTGGGTATGCCCAGCGTATCGAGGTAATGCCTCAGGTTGGGCACCTCGTAGCCGTGCGTGTCGCAGTACTTGACGCTCTGCAGGATCACGCCGTTAACGTGCCAGTCGGTCACGGCCTTCTTGATGTAGCTGAACCTGCTATCCAGGTCCTTATCGTAATCCCGCACGGTCTCTTGATGCTGTGTATCGCGGTAGGTGCGCGGACACTTGATGTCCACCAGGTAGCGCTGCGCCAGCGCGTGCAGGTCATAAGGGGCCTTAACATCCGCCCAGAAGGCCCTGGTGCCCACGCAGGTGTCATCCACTACAACGTCGGCGCCGGCGCTCTCTATCAGCTCGTAAAGCGAGGTGTTGTCGAAAACAGGACCCCACACCAGCAGGCGCGCTTTCTTATTGGAGGGCTTGATGCCGCGCTCTTTGACGTCCCGGATGACCTCTTCCAGCAACTCGTTGCCCTCTTCCACCGGCAGGCTGAAAAGTGAAACCATGACCTCGAGGTTCTCCGGCGAGGTGAGCCCGGGAGGGTCGGATTTGCGCAGGTCGTAAAGTTCCCTGACCAGCTTGCGTTGTTTATTGTGCAGCTCGCAGGCCTGCTTGAGCTTGTCCTCGCTTAGCTTTTCCCCGGCTAATTCCTCGATGTGCTTTTTAAAGAAATTCAGCTGTCCCTCGAAGTAATCGACGGCCGGCGCGTGGTCGGTATGGGGCACATCGATAAGGTGTGTGAAAGGCGCGTCTTTAATATAGTCGCGCCAGGCAATGATAGTGGTCATGCCGATATCGCAGGTGTGCGCGCCTACGGCGCCGTCCAGGAAATCGAATTTGCCCTTGATGCCCAGGTCGATAATGCTGCGCAGAAAGGGACAGACCACAGTAGTCGAGACCTGGTCGGCGGCTGTGATAGGCTCGCTCATATCGCCGAAGATGCGGAAGGGCGCCATGCCCAGCGCGGTTATTATCTCCACCGGGGGGTAGAGGCAGATGTAGCCGATTATCTTCCGTCCGGCCTTGCGCAGCTCGCGCGCGCGCCAGCCCCTGTCCGCGTAGATCCCGTGTGCCCGGGAAAGCCCTTTAGCAGTAGCTGTTACCATTTCATTCCCCCTGTTTAATTATTGGCTACCAGTCGAGCCCTTTGGATTTCCTGACCTTCCTGTAGTGGTCCATGGTCTGCTCGAAAGCCTCGGCCCTGGCCAGCACCTCCTGCGGGTTGAAGACACGCTTGTCGATGATGTCGCCTTCCACCCACAGGCTGGGGATATCCAGTTTCTCCTGCTCCCAGTGCTGCACTGTGCGCAGGCTGCAACTGGCGGCGCGGCAGGAGATGAGCGGGTGCAGGAAAAAACCGTCCGCTTTAAAGCCGCGGGCGATCTTGAGGTAGGTCTCGACGATGGGGTTGGAGATGTTGTCGGCCTTGGCCTCGGGGAATACGTTGAACATGA
>CAIYTC010000040.1 GCA_903929005.1 uncultured Dehalococcoidia bacterium
CGCCCTTAACAAAATCGGAAAGATACTGGTCGCCGAGCGAAAGGATGTCTATTAACTCCTTCGACCCGCAGGCACGGCAATTGGTAATCATTTTTATCCACCTGTACTCAAATCACTTTTATAAAGCCTGTATAGAATAGCATAAGTTTGAGTATGGAAGTGTGATGCAATATCAGGGCTGGATATCCCAGGGAAAGGCCTCTCCTCTCGCGTGCCTTTGCCATCTGTCAAGGTCATGTTTGACCATAATTTCCACTAATTGATTGAATTTCACCTGCGGCTGCCAGCCCAGGTTGTCACCGGCCTTCGAATTATCTCCCTGGAGGAAGTTAACGTCGGTGGAACGCATCAGCTTCTCGTCGGTCCTTACGTATTTTTGCCAGTCCAGCCCTGCCGTCTCAAAGGCCTTTTCAGCCAATTCCCTGACTGTATGTAACTCGTTGGTGGCGATAATATAGTCGTCCGGCTTGTCCTGCTGCAGCATGAGCCACATGGAGCGGATATATTCGGGAGCGTAGCCCCAATCCCTCTTAGCGTCCAGGTTTCCCAGTGTCAGCTCATCTTGCAGTCCCAGTGATATCCTGGCCACGGAATTGGATATCTTGCGCGTTACAAAATTCAGTCCCCTGAGCGGCGATTCGTGATTGAAGAGTATGCCGCTGCAAGCGAAAATACCGTGCTTTTGCCTGTATATCCTGGCTATCCAGTATCCATACAGCTTGGCCACAGCATAGGGGTTCACCGGGTTAAACGGGGTGTCTTCGCTTAAAGGTTGGGTGCCCCCTTCACCGTAAAGCTCTATGGATGAGGCCTGGTAGAACTTGATCCCGGGATCGATCTTCATAATTGCTTCCAGCAGCCTGGTCACACCCAACCCCGTCGTCTCTCCGGCGTCCACCGCATGTTCAAAAGCCGTGCCGCTGAAGGTCAGCGCCGCAAGGTGATAAATTTCCTGGGGTTGGCATGACTTAATGGCTTCCAGCAGGGCGGAAAAATCAGCCAGGTCAGCGCAGGTCAAGGTCACCTTTTCCAGTATATTTAAATACCGTAACCTCCAGAAATCAGGTGTGGCCGATTTCCGGTAGGTGCCGGATACCCGGTAGCCTTTATCGAGCAAGAATTGAGCCAGGTATGCGCCATCCTGGCCGGTTATGCCGGTGATAAGCGCCCGTTTTGTCGTCTCAGCCGGCATATATCTTCAAGCCTTAGTGCAGAGCTCTTCTGCCAAAGTCAACATCAGATTCGCGTTGCGGTCCCAGGAAAACAGCTTGATGGCCCTTTCCCTGGCCTTCCTGCCCATTTTAGCCCGCAGGTCAGGGTTTTGCAGGAGTTCCACCGTTTTCTGAGCCAGCAGGTCTATATTTCCGGCAGGTGTAATGAATCCGGTCTCACCATCGACTATATCTTCATCGGCATTTATACCATCAAAAGCTATGGCCGGTGTTTCGCAGGCAGCCCCTTCAGCCAGGGGCATATGCATAGATACGTAAAGGCTTGGCTGAATAACAGCCCTGGCAAGGGAGAAATAGTAAGGCAAATCTTCCTCCTTGAGTTTGGGCAGGAATTCAATATGTGAAGCCACACCCATCCTTTGCGCCAGTGCCATGAACTC
>CAIYTC010000041.1 GCA_903929005.1 uncultured Dehalococcoidia bacterium
CGACGCACTGACCGGGGACAAGGAAGCTATCATCGATCTGGGCGCACGACTGCCCCCCCTGCATGACGATGGCCTTGAGCTGATGTGTCCGAACGAATCCCTTGATCGTATCCGGGGTCCTCTCCCCATCCGCCGGAGCCGTATCGGACCAGGTGGCCGGCAGGGAGAAAGGGTCTCTCGGCTCATCCGGACCCGTCTCTTTGCCCGCCAACAGATTGTTCAGTCGCTCCGCCACGGACGGGGGCTCCGGCACAGCCTCGGTAGCCGGCCCACGGTTTGAGGGCGGGACGGCACTCGGCGCCACGGGCAGGGAGTCGGCCGAAGCCGCCTGAGGACCGCCCTGCGGACGCAGGATCGTGCGGTCCGCCACGAGGCCAGCGACGCCGAGAAGAAAGACCCCCGACAACATTTTCTGACGTTTTGTAAGACTCATAGGACAAGACCCAGTCGAAATTCAGCTTTCAAGTTTGAAGAATGTCATTGCGAGCGAAGCGAAACAATCTCCCACCACGCAGGTTGAGATTGCTTCGTCGCTGCGCTCCTCGCAAAGACAGTGCAAAAATGTCATTGCGAGGCCGACTTTTTACACTGTCATTGCGAGGCCGGAGGCCGTGGCAATCTGTCCGTCATTGACATATCATCCGGATTTAATTCGGCGCGCTCCGGTGATCTCCGCTAATGCGGACATCGCCGTCGCCGAAGAACTTGAACTGGTTGCGGCCGTGGCCCTTGGAGTAATACATCGCAGCATCGGATTTCTTGGTCAGGGTTTCCATGTCTTGAGCGTCCTCGGGGTAGATGGCGATACCGATGCTGGTGCTCAGATGCAGTTGATGGCCGTCGATTGAGAGCGGCTCTGTAAATGAATCCAGTATCTTTTGGGCGATGGCAGTGGCGTCTTTGGCGTGGTTGGTCCCCATCATCACCAGTATAAACTCATCTCCCCCAACGCGGGCTAAAGTGTCGCTGGCACGTATTATCCCTGTAAGCCGCGCGCTGACAGACTTAAGCACCTGGTCGCCGGCGTCGTGGCCGAGGGTATCATTGATGGATTTAAACCTGTCCAGGTCCAGCGACATGACGGCCAGCCTGGCTTTGTTGCGGTGAGACAGCGCTGCCGCCATGTTGAAGCGGTCAAGCAGCAATACCCTGTTGGGCAACCCCGTAAGGAAGTCATGGGTCGCCATTTCCTCGAGTTTCTGCTCCATCTGCTTGCGTTCGGTGATATCCGTCACAACGGCTGTGACGCCTATGGCCTTTCCATCTTTATACAGCAACTGCCTGGATACACGCACGAATATGACCCGGCCGTCTTTATCCAGCCAACGTAATTCCCGTGGCGCCAGTTGCCCTGATACCAACTGGTTGTAACTGTCTAAAAGGCCCGGCAGGTCATCGGGGTGAATAAGCGGAAAAATGGGTTTACCGATTAACTCGCTCACCTTATACTTAGTAAGGCGTTCAACTACCGGGCTAATGTAGGTGAAATTTCCCTGCCTGTCCAGTATGTAAAAAATGTCGTTGATATTTTCTACAAGTGAGCGGTATTTTTCCTCGCTGCCAAGTAGCGATTCCTCCGCCTGCTTGCGCTCAGTGATGTCGCGAGAGATGCCCAGCAGGCCGTCAAACTCACCCGGCGGTGTTCTCAGGACGGTTACCGAAGTTTCAGACCAGATCGTGGTGCCATCCTTGCGGTACATTTCCATGTCTTGTGTGAAAGTACTGGTTCTTCGCGGTTGTCCGTCCACGGCAGACGACATATCCACCTGCAACTTCTTAAGGATAGTATCCTGTGACTCAGGGGTCAATACCTGGGTCAAGTTTAATTTACTGGCCTCCTCGATAGTGTAGCCGCGTTGCCGGGTAACCGAAGGGCTGATATAGGTATACCGGAGCTTGCTGTCCATTGTCCAGATAACGTCCGCTGTATTATCGCTTATAAAGCGGTAGCGCTCCTCGCTTTTTTTCAGCGCCTCCTCTACCATCCTGCGCTCGGTGATGTCAATAAAAATCTCCAGGTAACATTTCCTTCCTTTAATAATCAAGGGGGATACGTTCTTGAGGATGTCTCTTCGCTGCCCGTCCGCACAGATAATTTTACGTTCAGAGTTATCGATACTTTGCCCAAGATCTTTAATCGGGCATTTGCCGGCTTCGGCCGGGCAAATAAAAGAGTGGCAGATATGCCCCACTATTTTTTCTTTGGTCCGGCCGATTATGTCTGCGGCGGTCTGATTAACTTCAAGAATGGTCAGTGTTTCAGTATCGATGACTAGTATCCCCATTCCAACGATATTGAATATCGTCGTGAGTGCAGATTCGCTTGCCTGACGTGTTTCTTCGAGCGGTTTGCTTCCGCCAATCTCCCGGTCTGACTTAGTGACTTCCCTTTTAGCCGGCTTATTCTTCTTGACCATCTAAGCTGCACCAATCACATCGCTTAATGCTTTGCGTAGCTGCTGGAGGCTGTAGGGTTTGGCAGCCATACCGCTGAACCCGTACCCCCTGTACTCGGTCATAACTGAGTCATCGACATAGCCGCTAGACACAATGGCCTTGACCCCGGGATCTATCTTGAGCAGCTTCTTGACGGTCTCCTTGCCCCCCATGCCCCCGGGGATGGTCAGGTCCAATATGGCCACGCTGAAGGGATTACCTGCTTTCATGGCAGCTTTATATAGCTTAATGGCCGCCGCGCTGTCCGCGGCAAATTCGACATCCTCATAGCCGAGATGCTTGAGCATGCGGCCGGCTATCTCCCTTATCCCCTGCTCGTCATCCATCACCAGTATCCTGGCCCGGCCCGCAGGTTTGATGGCCTCAATTCTATCCTGCGCCTGAACCTGAACCTGCTCCTGCTCCAGCTCCTGCGTAACCGTTTCCAGGGAAGCGGGCAGGTAGAGGTAAAAGGTTGAGCCGGCGCCTACCTCCGATTTGACGCTGAGATGGCCGCCGTGATTGCGCGCTATGGAGAAGGAGGTGGCCAACCCCAACCCGCTGCCTTTCTGCTTGGTGGTGAAAAATGGATCGAAGATCTTTTCCAGGTGATCCGCAGGTATGCCCGTACCGTGGTCAGTCACCGTGATCCTGATGTAGTTTCCTTTCTCGAGCGGTAGCCCCTTTCCCAGGCTCTGTGTTTTGCTGAGTGCCATATTTTCAGCCGTTAGCTCTATGGTACCCCCTTTGGGCATGGCCTGCTCGGCGTTGATAACCAGGTTATGTATGACCTGGCTTACCTGCCCTGCGTCAATCTCCGCATGCCACAAGCCGGCGGGTATGGAGAAATGACAGTTTACCTTTGAACCGCTCAGGGCAAAGCCGGCCGTATCCGTCAGCAGTTCCGTCAACGAGGCCAATTTCGTCACCGGCGCCCCGCCTTTGGAGAAGGTCAGCAGTTGCTGGGTGAGACCCTTAGCCCGCAGCGAAGCTTTTTCCGCCTGTTCCAGGCTGTTCTGTATTTCATTGCCGGATGCCGCCTCCATCCTGGCGATACCGATATTGCCCATGATGGATGTGAGGATGTTATTGAAATCGTGGGCAATGCCTCCGGCCAGCAGGCCGACGGATTCCAGCTTTGCCACCCGCTGCCGTTCCTCTTCAAGCCGCTTGCGGTCGGTGACGTCGGTCAGGAAATTCAGGGTTGCCGGCCTGCCCTCCCAGGTAATAAGCGTCGCGCTAATCTCCGCCCATCTGATTTCTCCCGATTTCCAGACAACGCGAACAGAATATATGTTTGGAACGTCTTCGCTCTTCAGCCGCCTCAGATGCCGGTCGATAACCTTGGCCCTATCATCGGGATGAACAACATCGGTAAAAGATCTGGAGGTGAGCTCTTCCAGCGAATAGCCGGTGAGCTCAGCAGTCCTGCTGTTGGCGAATTTGACCTCACCGTCCACCACTATGACAATGGACTCTAGGGCGTTCTCCACGAGCAGGCGGTACTTTTCCTCACTTTCTTTTAGCGCTGATTCGGCCCTCTTGCGCTCGGTTATGTCGCGGGCCGCTCCCACAATGCCAATGACCTCGCCTTTATCGTTCTTAAGCGGTGACTCATTTATCTCAGTCAGCCGCTTTGTCCCGTCCCTGTGCATGAACTCCTGCAGGTATGGTGGCTGCTTTTCACCGGTGGTGAAAGCCAGTTGTGTTTTCTCATGCGCGTCCAGGTTAATTGGGTTATCAGTCATGTAGTTATGCCTGTTGCTCCGCACTTCCTCCATCGTATAGCCCAGCGCCTGCTCAACTTGCGGGCTGATGTAGATCATTTCGTGGTTTGAGTCCAGCATGAAGAATATATCGGTGATATGCTCGACGATGCTCTTGAATTTCTCTTCGCTTTCCCGCAACGCCTCATCCGCCCGTCTGCGCTCGGTGATATCCCTGGTTTCCACCAGGATCGATATTGGCCTGCCGCTCTCATCGCGTACGACGCTGAACTTGTTTTCCGTCCACAGGGTTGTGCCGTCCTTACGATAATTTTCAAGCTCCACCGTACAAATGGGATTGTAATTGGGGTCGGCCTCCACCCTGGCCAGCTCCTCAAATAACACCGCAGATGCAAGTTTGAAAGATTCCGGTGTGGCCCGCTTCTCCAGCGGCAGTCCCATCATCTCCTGTTGCGTGTATCCGGTGAGTTTTTCTGCGGAAGGACTCTGGTATATCGGATTAAGGTTCATATCCATGAGCAAAACAAAGTCTGTCGTATGCTCCGCCAGCAGGCGATATTGCGCCTCGCTCTCCCGCAGCGCCTCATCCACCTGCTTGCGCTCGGTAATGTCACGGGACTCGCCCATAATGGATACGGCCTTGCCGCCCGGGTCCCGTATGATGCTGAACTTATTTTCCGCCCACGCGGTAGTACCGTCCCTGCAGTAATACTCAAGCTCTAATATGCGGACGGGATTATAGTCCGTGTCGGCCTCTATCCTCGGCAGTTCCTCCAAAAACATCGCAGATGCTAATTTTAGCGACTGCGGTGTGAGGTTCTGCTCCAGTGATAATTCCATTATTTCCGCAGGCGTGAAGCCGCGTATTTTCTCCACGCTGGGGCTATGGTACGTGGTCTTAAGGTTCATATCCATCAGCCATACAGAGTCTGTCGTGTGTTCCGATAGCAGGCGGTACTGTGCCTCGCTGGTTTTCAGCGCCTCCTCGGCCCACCTGCGTTTGACAGTCAGTCCGGATACGTATGAGTAGGTTTTTAAGGCGTCGTCTGGCACTACCGGCTGATTTCCCGGCAAATATGCTATGCATGTGCCGACCAGTTCTTCAGCATAGTTAATAGCGAGGGCAACTATCTGCCGGCAACCGACAGCGTCCATGAC
>CAIYTC010000042.1 GCA_903929005.1 uncultured Dehalococcoidia bacterium
CATCCAGCTGGCATCTGGCGACGGGGCAAAGAGCATGGTTAACAGTACTGATAATAGGACAGAGAGTGCGCTTAACAGTAGCAATAACAATACAAAGAGCTGGCTTAGTAGTACCGGCAACAAACTTGTAGAGCTTGTGGGTTCGAAAAAACCCCTATCCACACCAAATATTTATCTGCTGATCTATGACTCCTATGTAATCAACGAAACAATGCTTGCATACGGCATAGATAATAGTGCTCAAGAAAAATATTTAAAGAACTTGGGCTTTAAGCTTTATCCACATACTTATTCAGTTGGCAGTAACTCAATTAGTACAATGAGTCGAACTCTAAACGCATCCACGGAGTTTTATGGCATCGCAAGAAGGGGGACATCGGGGGACGGGATAACACAAAACTTGTTAAAAGCTTATGGTTATGAGACTTATGGTGTATTTCCTAATGATTATTACTATCAAGGCATTGGCTCAAGCTACGATTTTTCATTTTCAAAAGCATCAATTTTCCTTCCTAAATTATTCTTGAACGCAATTTTCATGGGTGAATTTAGATTTGATGTTGGGTTTGATAGTCTAACATATAAGAAGTATATAGAATATAAATCAAGCATTTTAGAAAGCGTGCCCAACAAGCCCAGGTTTGTTTACATGCATACCTACTACCCCGGGCATAGTCAAAACTCTGGAGCTTGCTTGCCAAATGAGACAGAACTCTTCAGGGAAAGGTTAGTTAAGGCTAATGACGAAATGAAACAAGATATCGAAACTATATCTCGAATAGATCCCGGCGCGCTAATTATTGTGGCAGGTGACCATGGCCCCGACCTGACTAAAAACTGCTACTTGACTGGAGGTGACTATGATATTTCCGAAATATCTCGCCTTGATATACAAGATAGGTTTGGAACTTTTTTAGCTATTAAATGGCCAGATGATAACATTTCAAAATATGACGACATAACCGTTTTGCAAGACTTATTCCCTGCAACATTTGCATACCTTTTTCAGGACGATAAACTCCTTGAAGCAAAAGTTGCGTCCACGACGTTGGACGGTGGCGCAATAAGTGGCGCATCGGTTACAAATGGCATTATTCATGGGGGGATCAATGATGGCGAGCCTCTTTTTATGGATCAAAGATAGTCCTTCAACATCACCAATTCAAGCGGAGTCCAAGGCGAATCAACCGCGCTGGGCATACCCTGCACGGCCATACGGATTACCCCGTCTGATAGTCTTGGGATTCGAGAAAATTTAAACGCGGAACAGTCGTCGTAGCAAGGACAGGACACCGGAGCCAATTGACTGGACTTAATGCCGAATGAAATTCATAATTTTCTTAGTCACAACCCTAATCTATGCGCTCCACCCCCTTTTTACACTAACCTATATTTACACGCGCCCTACATACCGCCAACCAACAGCATTTCGCAAGCTGGCGACTTGTGAAACTGCGTTCGAAACAATCTTTGAACGGGAAGATTTAATTGAGTCTTGCATCTGACTATTTAACCCGAAAAATAATTTCGAAACAATCTTATAAAGAAAAAGTCTAAATGAGTCCATAAATTTCATACCAGTCTGATGACCAATTAACAATGGTCGCGCAGAAGCTTTGTATTTGTCATAAATTGATTGCATTATATCTTGCTGATGTTTAGGTCTGTAACATGATACAATGGGAATGGCATCCAAAGTTGAATCTGGTGCTTTCTCTGCCAACGCGATAACGACTTGCAACAATTTTTCAGGACATCTCAATAAACCGACGTCTGGAAAATATTCCCATAATTCCCACATATCGTTTGTCAGCGCCCCCCCAGATACATTCGCAATAAATACTTTCACGTCTGTGAATTTGTTGGCGGCATAAAAGTCGTAAAACAGATTCGCACCAAAACTACAATAGTTACCTGTTCCCGTACAATTAGAAGCACCATTCCACGCAAAAACTCGCCCTCCTGTTTTCAACATCTTAATTACATTTGTGAAGGCAGTGCGTATATCTACGAGGTGATCAAATACTCCGCCGTCAATTATAAAATCAAACTTTCCATGCAATTCTTCCGGCACAGGGTAATTCAAGTCATGAATGATGTTAGCCCCTTCATGATCGGTGACGTCCATGCTGCTCAAAGAGCTAACTCCAAACATTTGAAAAAAACGCTGGTCAGATACAAAGCCGTGATGCCTGCCAAACTCAGTATATAAATCATCATTTTCTGAGGATGCTGTGCGAATCACAGTTACACCCAGTTCTTTCTGAAAGAAGGCGGCCAGTTCTACTTCGATAAAATTGATTGATTGCCGGCCAAGTTGCAATATATTTCCGCTAATAGGCTTGTACTTATGTTCCTGAATTAATAACTTAGCTAATGTTTTCGTAATCATTTTTACTCCTTAAATAATGACATCCTATCTCAACTTTCATCGTTACATGTCCTCAATTGCATAGCGTGTGCTCATAGAAGATGCGCCCATTTGCGTAGAAAGGCCCGACCAATACGGGAAAAAGCCTTGTTGGAACGGCCGCCGTAAAGCCTGGTAAACTGCTTTTGCAAGTCCTCGTCTTCTGCGCTGTACTGGAGATTTCCCTCAAGTCGATCCAGCATCTCTATGACCACATCATTGAGCTCCTCTGGCGTGTTTTCCACAATTTTGATCCCTTGAGAATTACGGTACTCGGTGCATTCCGTCCATGCTAATGCTGAAGAGATTACTTCGGCAAAATTCATATACCGTGCTTCGTGCTCCGACCAATTAAGCCGGAAAATGCATATGTCCTTAGAGAACCATGGTAGTAACCCCTGCGAACACCAATTCGTTACAACGCAGGGAACACCAAATGTCGAAGGCACCCAGGCTGGCCCAGAATGATTCACTATGAAGAATCGGCAGCTTGCCCAGAGGAAGACATCCATCCAATCACTGTGGATCCTACTATGTACATAATCAATCACCTGCGATCTGGGTGGTAGTGGCGGCATGAATGGATCGCCCATGCGAATAACCCAACCACCCCGCGCTATTATTGATTCCATTGCCAACCGATAAGTTTTAATATTGGCACTGCGGAAGTCCTGCAGCGTTGTTTTTCCTTCTCTCACGTGTAGACAGACAAACCAGGCATCAGTCGGAACACCGAGGTCCCGTAAGCACTGCCAACCACGCTCTCGGTCCGAATCTGAGAGGGTTAGGAGCGGCTCCCTGCCCTCATTTTCCCACTGCGCTTGGATTGTCCTTCCCATATCTCCAGTATATTGTTCATAAATTTGTTGGCCTGATGAATCCATTACGGCATTGAAGCGATCTTCGAGGTACTTCGCCAGTGGCCATAGGATTTCGAGTGTGACCGGATCCGCAATTATATCAGGAAGATAGCTGCGCCAGTAGTCCAGGTAACAGGGGTTGGATAACCCGGGATTTATCAGTAGAATCGGGCGGGCAATGGAGCGTTGGCCCAAAATGCCCATCTTCACATAAGAGTCTAAGAGACCGATGTGACCGATCTGGGTAAGAAATTCGCTATGAAATCGGATGCCCAGTTTATCCAGTTGATGCTCTCGAGCGAAGTCGTTTTGTGCGTCCAGGTATCTTTGCATGACATTCTGGGCCATCCGGGTTTGCCCGTACACGATAAAGGTTTGGTGAATTCTTGCGCATATAGCCCAAAACTCAGGCTTGAGCGCGAATGCCCGTTCCCATGCGGCAAAAGCCTCATCGAAACGACCCAAACTAATCAATGTCTCGGCCAACAGGGCGTGGCCTACGGCCCAGTTGGGTCTCAGAAAGGCAGTCGCGCTGAAGCTATAATAAGCCACTCTTTTAGTGTATTTGCTCGTGCCATACCATCGCAGGAACCACCGCGGCAAGGCGCGCATTTGCTGCCAGAATACCGGCAAACCGCCGGAGCGAATCAATTCAATCTTATTCCGAATGAAGCTCATAATAATTTAGGTAATAAGCGCGGATCGTTAGTCTCGCATATTTTAGGGCTTATGCACATATTCCAATGACTCCCCTTTGATTTGCTCCCAGTCATCTTCAACCCATTTAACAACAGCGGAAATTCCTTCATCAAATGAAATTTCTGGCTGCCAGCCGAATTCCTTTCTGGCTTTTGAAGAATCTATTACATAAGCGGCATCCTGTCCCAGCCTTTCACCTACGGTCTTCGTTGCTTTTGTAAAATCGACGTCCATTTTGGTGCAGATGATTTGCACGGCATCCCTGACAGCAATTCCTTTATCCGGTGAAAGGTGGTATATCTCACCAATGCTTCCTATTCTCGCCGCCAGCAATTCGCCTATTGATATATCACGGACGTGTATATAAGATTTTACTGCGGCGCCTCCCCCATGAAGTTCTACGGTCTTGCCCATTTTGATATAAATAACTGTCCTGGGGATGATTTTAAACAACTGCTGATGGGCGCCATATACGTTGGTGGAGCGGATCATCACGAGCGGAAAGTTGAAATTCTTGACCAGTGTAAATAAGGACAGGTCCCCCGCTGCTTTGGACGCTGCGTAGGGGGTGCTGGGGTTGAGGGGCGCTGATTCAAGCACGCTGCCCTCACAGGCGCCGTAGACCTCCGGTGAGGATATATGGACGTAGCGTCTAAGGAACTTGCGGTCCTTAAGGGCGTAAGCCAGTCCGGTGACTGCGACGGCGTTGGTCTGGAACCACTGGGTAGGATTATCCCAGCTTGGCGCCACCTCACTCTGAGCGGCAAAATTGACAATATAGTGGGGCTGAAAGGAGTCAACCAGCTCAATAATGCCGGGCAGGTTCTTGTTCAAATCAAACTGATAAAACTTGAAGTTTGCGTTTCGTTGATTTTTGTGAGGCAGAAAGAGGGCACTCTTTTCCGCTGAACGGCTGATGCCGGCCACCTCATTCTGCTCATCGTCAAGCAGCAGGTCAATGAAATCGCTGCCTGAAAAGGAGTTGCTTCCGATAATTAAAAACTTTTGTTTCTCTCTCACCTATTTTGTTTCTTCCTAAAGGCTAGCCATTTTAACTCACAATCATGCAACAATGCAATCTGATTAATCTGGACTGCACCCATAAGAATGGACACAAAGTGTTAGGAGACGCCCCCCCATTTTATTGCCAGCTTCTCACCGGTAAAGTTATCCTTTAACGTTTACACCCTGATTTTCAGGCCATTGTACAGTTTGTCGCTCAAAAATTCCATAGATCTGCTCTCATTAGGGCTTTGAATTACAATGCTTTCAACGCGCCGGTTCATGGTAACATTTTCCCGGGGTCTCTTCATGCAAATCGGGACTTTCGGTGCATTTAAGAGATACACACGTGGTAAGATTAATCATTGCATTTTGTAGGTAAATGCAATACAATACGAAAGCGTACTGAAGAAGGAGAAATACATCAAACCTTTCAGTGCACCAAGAGCAGATATCAGAGTTCAAAGACCTAATTGGAGTACAAGGTTCTTAATTTATGTTCAATAATTATCAAAATTTCTCTAAGGATACAGAGTATTTTGGACTAAATGACTGGGCACGCGAATATCCTGACGTCGTATTCTTTGGCAAATATACGTATGGGCGTCCCAAAATATATTTGTGGTCTAATGATACTAAATTGAAAATAGGAAAATTTTGTTCCATTGCGCCTGGCGTTGTTTTTTTGTTGGGCGGTAATCATAGAGGTGATTGGATTACAACTTATCCGTTTTCGGCACTGGCAATTAAACCTGAAAAAGCACATGACATTAAGGGTCATCCTGCTACAAAAGGCGATATTATTGTTGGCAATGACGTATGGATAGCATATGGTGCCATAATTTTATCAGGGGTTAGTATCAGCGATGGCGTTATTATTGCTGCTGGTTCTGTAGTTACAAAAAGCAAGCATCTTATGCACAATGGTTTAGTTCCACCTTATAGCATTATCGCTGGTAATCCAGCAAAGATTATAGGATATAGATTTCCACAGGATATTATTGACATTTTATTACAGATTAAATGGTGGGATTGGCCATTGGATAAGATAATGGATAATGTTGATATTCTTTGTAGTAGTGATATTAATAAATTGAAACAATTAAGCGCTGACTATTGATATAATTACATAAGAGCTTATTGCACAAGCCTATTGCTGACGCTGGCATTTTTTATTATAGTTTTCCTTCATGGATTTGAAGCAGTCCTCAATCGATGTTAATTCTATTCCAGTGGCTTGTATTGTCTTTGAAGAGCTCAGGCGGCTATATAAAGGCCTTGGTTCTATAAATTGAAAATCTTTAATAGATTTTTTTTCAATAAGCGATAGGTTATACATAAAATATTTGGCAAGCCTCTGAGAAAATTCATACCTGGTAGCGGTTTCATGCCCTCCCAAATTGAATATGCCATAGTGTTTCCGGGTTATCAGACAATCGAGGGCAAGCACAACATCCATAACATAGATGGGAGAAATGAAAATATCATCAGCGGAAAAGATAGTTTCATGCCTCATAAATGAATCCAGCCAGGTGGTAAAAAGTGTTTGGTCACCTTTCCCGACACCATAAACCTTGGTCAATCTGAGGATAATGTAATTACGGAACTGCGCCTCAATATATTGCTCAACTTCCAACTTTTGCCTTCCGTATTCTGTGGAAGGAGCCAGCGTATCAGCCTCGGTGAATTCTTTTTCTGTATCGCTATATACCATATCTGTTGATAAATAAACCAGAACAACATGGGTATGGCTAAAATTCTCAAAAAGCTTAATGGTGTTGGTCACGTTAATTTTATAGGAGGAGTTACGATTGATTTTACACTCATCAATATTTGTTACCCCGGCGCAGAAGAAAATATGAGTCAGGTTCTTAAGGTCTAATATATTTGAAAAATCCGGATTACCCAAGTCAAGATAAGCCCCGTCTTTTTCAGCACTCCCAAGAGTTTTGGAATGATATGTGCCCTTTACATCCAACCCTTTATTTTTCAAGTAGCTAAATAATTTGTTACCAATAAATCCAGATGCACCAATAATCAGAAGCACTTTTATTTATCCAAATACCCAATGAAGCTCGATACTTAGCGTTACTTTTTATAGCAACTAACTGCTATTAAATAATGCGCCAGGGGGTGGAAACCAGTGTGAATCACCTCGTCATTCTGGCAAAAAATAAATACATTATGAAAGTATTTGTTCATTAAATTTTCCAGCCTTTCGGCATCGTACATATTTATATGGGCAGCATTAACCACTTTAGATGAGTATTGGCTGGAGGTAATATTCGGAGTACCTACAATTGCAATTCCATAGTGTGACATGTTATTGCAAATAGTTTTCAAAAATTTGCCCTCGTTATTCCGGGAAATATGCTCAATGACATCAAAGGCAACAACGGCATCGAACCCGCCATAAATTTTGCCCAGGAAATTATCAAGCTTAAACGAGAGTCTCTCGGTTGTAAGATGTTCCTTTGCCCAATTTATTACATCGTTGTCAAAATCAACGCCTAAAACACTGGAGGCTGTTTCGACAAGAATAAGGCTGCCAAGGCCGTCGCTACAGCCGAACTCCAATATGGTTTTGTCCTTACCGATTAGTTTTTGAGCAAATTTATATCTGGACAGGCTAAAAAGTATGCGCCTGGGCGTATTTGTCAGTTGATAAGAGGAGTGAGGTCCCAAGGTAAAACATGAAGATTTCTGATCAGCCCCATATTTATCCCAAACGGCTTGATCGTCAAGGCCTTCATGTTTTACTACGTCTCTTCGCTGATTATTCTTTACCACAGCTTCGCCTTCCCGCAACCTACTCAAAGTAAATAAATGAATGGTCTCCCGTATATCCACATAAGTCGAACCACCATTGCCATTCCTGCGGGGTAAAGAAACACTCACCTGTAAGTACCCAGCACATAAGATTTACTTTTTCCTGCTCGTTGCGGTATGATTCGGCCACAATATACTTATGCTTTTTGCCTACCCGCTCAATCTCCCTCAGCGCCTTCTCCAGGTCATAACAATATAGATTATGCACCGTATTGAGGGAAATGACTAAATCAAAGCTTTTATCTGCGAAGGGCAATTCTTTTGCATTTGCGACACTCAAAGAGGCCCGTATCTCTTCTTTGGCGTGTTCAATTGCGTATTCTGAAATATCAACACCCCGTACTTCAAGGCCGGGCAAAACCTGAGTGAATTCATAGAGCAAAAAGGCCTTACCGCAGCCAACATCCAAGATCTTATCGCCGGGTTGCAGTTTGTAATGTTTGGCCATTGCCTCAGCGACCGGGCGCCAGCGCCCATCGTAGGAATAGCCGCCGTAGCCGAATTTTCTATCGCCATCCCAGTAGTCGTATCCATATTCTTTGGCAGTCTCAATAGCCCTGGCTTTGGGATATTCAGTCATCCGGGCTATATAATCTCTGCTGGTTGCTTTGTGCAGTGTGGAGAGGAAATCAATATATGCCATTTTATAGCTCCTTAGCTTGGTGAGAAGTGCTCATTATGGTATTCAGAGCGAAATTTGTCAAGCAGGCATGAGCCTTAATTAATTGGTTCCTCTTCCGCGTTTCTTGACCGGAAGCATTTAATGCGTAATTGCGGCGCTCGTTTCCAACCGGTAAAAAATCGTTTAATATAATACAGCACCATTTCAGCCTGTACACCGGCATGAGTAGTGAAATGCGCCGGAGCAGGGATTGCGGGTTAACCTGTTGAAGTATGACGCCGTCAACAAAGAAATTAAAATATTGTGGGGGTACGGGCACCGCGGGCTGACAAAAAAAGTCGCATACCATTTTCGCCGGGTCATCCCAACCGGCATATTCAAAATCGATGAAGCGCAGGCGGCCATCGCGGGCAAGGATGGCGTTATGGAAGCCGAAGTCAGATGGTGATAAACACCTGTCTTTTGGGGTAATTTCGGCATCTAATATGCAGAGTTCTAAAGCTTGCTTTCGCAGAGAAGCGGCCGTCTCGGCCCAGGATTTTAATAGATTATTGCTGATAAAATTAAATGCCTCGCGATTGATTTCCGAAGACGTATCTATATTCATCAGATTATCGAGTCTCTGTTGCACACATTCCAAGTGTCCGGCAATGGTAAAGCAGGCTTCGGAAGCAGTGGGTAGAGCCCCCGCGCCGGCGTGCTGCTGGTAACGGTTCAGTTCGGTGAAAAAGTTGAGCGCCTCTCCTACAACTTCCTTGGTTATCTCATGTGGAAGCAGTTGGCGGCCCATCACAAACTCATACAGGCCGAACTGATTATCGTGATCGCAAGCGAGGGGCTGGGGCAGGCACCTCAATCCGTTCTCCCAGGCAAAACCGGTAAAGGCGTATTCTGCCGACAGGCGGTCCCTGTGGTCCTGCGGATGTTGAAAGTAAACCTTAAGCAAGGCATAGCGGCCACTAACCTCAACGCGGAATACCCGGTTGTTTGTGCCGCCCGCAAGCGGGTGGAGGTTGAAATCACCCGACAGGCCCGCTTTGTCAATCAAGCGGGCAATAGCCGGCCTAAGCCCTTCCATATTCATGGAATTACGTTCCTCTCCGCAAAGAGGAACTTACCAATTTCCAGCCATGATGTGGTGTGGCGGAAACGGCGATCCACCGGGTAAATAGAGCCCGGGTCAAAAAGAACGCGCTCAACCCCGGCGGGGAACCCGGGCTCGGCCAGAAATTCCGGAAGGTCATCGATGAAATGAGTGCAGCCAGCCTCGGCAATGCGGTCGAGCTTTCCTTGCTTGGTCAGCTCGAGAAAGACCTGCCGTGGTGTCAGGCCAATTCCGGATGGACTATAAAATCCATGACTTTCTATCCAGTCCTGCGCTGCCTGGTGGAGGTCATAAATCGGTCCCTGGAAAGGGTGGAGAGTCTTGTGGCTGATAATATAAACGGTGATATTTAACTGTCTGCAGCGGGTGAAGAATTCCAGCACCCCCGGGAAAGGAGAGGCTTCATGCGTACGGGCGCCGTATACATAACCCTGAAGTTTGGTCCAGTCATCCTCCCTGCCGATTTTTCGCAGATAATCGCGCACGTTTCCCTTAGTGGCAGGTGTTCCTGCCGGGATCAGTCCCTGTTCCAGCGCGGCCTTGTGAAACACACCATCGTAACAAATAATGGTATTGTCGAAATCAACCCCGACTAACATGGCGCGCTCTTATCCAACCGCCATATCAATGAGCGGACGTGTGACCCTGCCAGCCTCGAGATCATCAATGGCCTGATTGATTTCGTCCAGGCGGTATATACTCGATGATAACGGTCCGAGATTGAGTTTACCGGCACTCAGCAGTTCACAATAACGCGGGAAATCCCTGTCGGGCAAATTGTCTCCACCCCACGTGCCGCGGAGTTGCTTGCCCAAATTGAGCTGCTTTGGGTCAAGCTCCAACCGCTCCCCTTCCCTGGCGTTGCCGACTACCACCACTATCCCTCCCTGGTTGCGGACACTGTAGAGAGCCTGCAACATAACCTCCGGGCGCCCGGTGGCTTCTATGGCAAAATCCACGCCACCCGGGCAGATGCGATTTAGCTCTTCGACAGGGTTCACGCCGGTAGCATTGATACAATGCATTGCGCCCATCTGCTGAGCAAGTTTCAGCTTGTTCTGCCGGGTGTCAATAGCGATGATGGGATTGCATCCGGCGATTGCCGCGCCCGCGATGGCGCAAAGGCCGATGCCGCCTGTACCAAATACGGCCAAACTCTGACCGGGGTTGGGATTAGCGGTATTGATAACAGCTCCCATCCCTGTAGGTACTGCGCAGCCCAGCAGCGCCACATTGTGCATGGGAAGAACGCCTGGTACGGCCGTCAGGCGGTTTTCGCTGATTACAGAATAGCGGCTGAAGGTCGTAATGGCTCCTGAATTCACATTGCGGCTACCCCAACGATAAACGGTTCCGGGCACGTCAGCCCCCGATCCCTTTATCCATGACAAAATTACGCGATCACCGGCACGGATTTTTGTGATGCCGGTACCCAGATCGCAGACTATACCGCTGCCTTCGTGTCCCAGGCAGTGAGGGAGGTACCTGTCCTCGCCACGATGGCCCCGGCATTCCATGACCTGAGTGTGACAAACGCCGCTAAACTTGATTTCAACCAGCACCTGGCCCGGCTTCAACGCCGGTATATCAAGCTCCGCCAGCACAAGTGATTTTCCTGTCTCAATTAGAACAGCGGCAATGGTCTTCATGGTGTAACCTCGCTTTAAATGCCAGCCCGGTACATTTTCAATGTCTTTTCGGCGATGGCTTCAGGAGTAAGCCCAAGTTGCTGACGCGCATATTTTTGTCCTCCTGAACAACGCAGGAACCCGTCAGCGGTCCCTATTCGCAGGAGCCGGGCCTTTTGAGGCGGCTGGTCCGCCAGCCACTCGGCAATGCTGCCGCCAAGCCCCCCCAACAGGCTGTGCTCCTCTACGCTGGCAACCACGTTAAATCCGGAAAAAACAGCAGCCAGCAGCTCTTCGTCCAGCGGTTTTACGGTATGCAGGCTGACTACCTGTGCCGGTACGCCCTTTTGACTGAGTTCATCTGCCGCCTGTAAAACAACCGGCAGCATATTACCCGTGCTGAGCAAGCAGATGCCCTGCCCGGCGCGCACCACGATTCCTTTGCCTATGACAAAGTCGGGGGCCTGCTCATACACAACAGGCTCACCTTTCTTTCCCAGGCGGATATAGACGGGCCTTTCATATTGCAGGGCCGCACGCAGTGCAAGGATAACCTCCCATTTATCACCGGGGCAAATTACGGTCATGTTGGGCAGCATACGCAGAAGGCCGATGTCTTCGCAAGAATGGTGTGTTGCGCCTAGAGATGCGTATGACAGCCCGCTGCCGACACCTACGATAATCACCGGTACATTGTGATAACAGATGTCGACGCGTATTTGTTCGAGGCAGCGCGTGGTGATAAAAGGAGTGATTGTATATGCGATTGGCCTCAGACCGCAGAGAGCCATGCCGGATGCCATGCTGACCATATTGGCCTCGGCCACGCCGCAATTCAAGAAACGCTTGCCGAAACGGTCTTTAAACTCATCGAATAGACGGTTGCCTATATCGCCGGAGAGCAAAACGATGCGCTCGTCAGTGGAGGCAAGGGCAGTGAGTTCAGCGGCAAATGCGTTTCTCATAGCAGGCCGAGCTCTATTTTAGCTCGTTTAAGCTCCTCCGCATCAGGGATGCGGTAGTGCCAGTTATTATCATCTTCCATGAAGGAAATACCTTTGCCTTTTACCGTGTGGGCAACCAGCATAATGGGTTTGCCACTGCCGTCGGGCACATTCCGCATCAAATCTACCAGGGCGCCCAGGTTGTGGCCATCCACCTCGTAAACGCTCCAGCCGAATGCCTCCCACTTCTGCCGCAGCGGCTTGAGTGCCATTACCTCTTCACTGCGCCCCGTAGCCTGCCATTTGTTGTAATCAATTATGGCGAGCATCCTGTCAAGCCCCTGGCCCGAGGCAAACATGGCAGCTTCCCACACCGATCCCTCATTACATTCCCCGTCGCTCATGAGGATAAAGACGCGATAGGATTGCCCCTGAAGGCGGCCGGCAATTGCCATGCCAACACCCAGCGACAATCCATGGCCAAGGGAGCCCGTTGCCGCTTCCACGCCGGGTGCGTAGCCCGGACCGGGGTGCTCCTCCAGGTAACTGCCGGGTTTGCCGTAAGTATCGAGCAGCTCGATCTTAAAAAAGCCGCGGTAAGCAAGGGTTGCATAGAGAGCTGCCGCAGCGTGACCTTTACTGAGGATAAAGCGGTCCCGTTGAGGCAGTTTTGGGTCACGGGGGTTAATTGCCAGCGCCCCCCAATAGGCTGCAACCAGTATATCGACACAGGAAAGCCCCGACCCGAGGTGCGCTCCGTTGGCCTTATGCGACATCTCGACAACCTTTCCGCGTATCCGGCGCGAAATGGCTTCGAGTTTTGTCAGGCTGGGAACTCCACCTGCAATATCTGGGGCCGACTCGCTATTCACGTTATTTTCACCTGTTATTTATGGTCAGGAGAGTTTTTTAGCCAGCATGGTCTTGATATTATAGTACTTGATGTCGTCCATGGGGCGCGGGACCTTGCCGGCTTTAAAAGCGTCGTGCAGGTCCTTTATGGCTTCTTCAACAGTATGCTTGGGTTTAAAGCCCAGTTCACGTTCAATCTTAGCCGATGAGATATGATAAGACCGGTTGTCGTCAGTGGGGCTGACTACTATTTCCAGTCCCTCTTTGCCAACCACTTCCCGCACCATATCAGCCAGTTCCGCAATCTGGTAATTCTCGTAGCCGGCATTGAATATTTTGCCGGCGATCATATTATCAGGAAGTTCCAGCAGCCTGACATATAAGTCGGTTACATCTTCGATGTGGATGTTGGGCCGCTTTTGTTTGCCACCGAACACGGTGATTCGCCCCGTATTAACCGCCAGGTTGGTGAGGATGTTTACGGACAGGTCCAATCTTAACCTTGGGGAATAGCCGCACACGGTTGCCGGGCGGATAACCACCGCGGTAAAAGCGGACGATTGCTCCCTCAGCAAGGCCTCTTCGCAGAGGGCCTTATATTTTGAGTAATCTGTCAGCGGTTCCAGCACCAGGTCCTCAGTGACGTTAGCTTCTTCTTTGATGCCATACACACTTGAGGTAGAGGCGTAGATAAACCTTTTCACCTTGCTTTTCCGGGAAACTTCCACGAGACTTAGAAAAGCGTCATAGTTGATGGATTTACCCAGTGCGGGGTTCAGCTCAAAGCTGGGGTCGTTGGAGATACAGGCCAGGTGGATTACGGCGTTCGTATCAGGGATCACTTTCTCAAGGAGTGCCCGGTCCCTGATATCGCCCTTGATTTGTTGCAGGTTGGGATCATGCTTAACGGCGTCCAGGACGTCCTC
Organism: uncultured Dehalococcoidia bacterium; assembly: GCA_903929005.1. Taxonomy (GTDB): domain Bacteria; phylum Chloroflexota; class Dehalococcoidia; order GIF9; family UBA5629; genus CAIMUM01. The sequence continues at coordinate 13,878 of CAIYTC010000042.1, forward strand.
CCCGTAAAGGTAAAGGTCTAGAACCGTGACCCTGTATCCTTTATCCAGTAGCTTGGGCACAAGGACGGCCCCGACATAGCCGGCGCCGCCGGTTACCAGGACGCTTTTTATTGATTTCATATCGTGACTCCCGGATAAGTATAATTTATATTTACTATTTCAATAATGAAACAATATGCTTGAATAATGAGACACGCTCAATGGGTGTTTTATTGCTGATGGTCAGCACGGCTTCGGCGCCGACTACGTTACCGATAAAGCCGGTGATTTCCATGGGGGCTTGTTGGGCAGCGCACAGTGTGGTCAATGAGAGAAGAGCGTCACCGGCGCCAACACGGTCTACTACGTGTTGCGTGAAAGCAGGAATCTCAAAAAAGCCTTCTTCTTTATCGTAACTAAGGCACCCACGGTTGCCACGGGTGACGATAACCCTGCTACATCCAATTTTCTGTGACAGGGTTTCTACCATATCTTTGAGATCTCCCTTGCGGTTGCGGAATTCCAGCCTGATTTCGTTCTCCGCAATACTGACGAAATCAGCCCGCTGGTATTTGTATATCGTATTGAACCCACGGTTGCCGGCATTAGCCTGTGTATTTACCGCCAGGAAGCGTGCCCCATTACAGATCACGTTAATAGCTTCCTTCGTCATCATGCCATGGCCATAATCGGCTACAATGACGACATTGTATTGGGGGAGGATATCGGTCAATTTTTGGCAAAATGCCCTGTTTTCCGTCTGACCCAATTCCTCATCATTTATCACGTATACTTCAAAGAGCTTGGTTAAAGGGTAACTTTCGACAAAACGGCGTTTCATAATAGTAGGTGAATTTTCTTTATACAGAAATATTTTTTCTACTTTGCTACCCACATGTTGACGGATGAAATTCTCCTGAGAATCTTCAGTGCCCAGAAATGTCAGCAGGCCGACCCGGTCACAAAAGTTTGCCACGTGGTTGCCCACTGCCAGGATGCCCCCGGCAAACCTATCTGTTGAAAGGTGACGTGCCGCCAGGACGGGTTCCTTGGCGGACATGCCGATTGTCTCGCAATATTGATATTCGTCAATAATTGTTTCGCCCACAACCAGTACCTTGAGTGCGCGCGCATTTTCCAGGTATTTCAGGACATCTTCGGCAGGATACTTTTCTGAAAATGTTGCCAGGTAATTGGTTACCTCTTGCGGAAAGACGGGCAGGTATTTATTGATCAGGCTTGATGAGCTGAAGGTAATATCTGCGGTAAAGGCAATATCGCCGCCCACCGACTTTACGGCTGCCTCTTCGTCAGTGATTTTACCGGTATGATCCTTGCCGGCATCCCTGTAATCGGGACCTTTGGCATAGATATGGGGTTTGAGGAGTTTAATTGTCTCTTCAGCGGTGGGCCAGCTATTGATGGCTACGTATTCAACACAGTCCAGCGCTGCAAGGGATTCGGCACGTAAATTCTCGGGAAACGCCGGATGGTGCGGTCCCTTGTTGACGTAGCGGTCCGGCGTTACTGTGACGACAAGAGTATCTCCAAGCCGTTTGGCCTGCTCAAAGTGGCGAATGTGTCCGATGTGCAGCAGGTCAAAGACACCATGGCAGAGGACGACTTTCTTGCCCTCAGCACGCAAGGCGGATAGCAGTATAGCCAGTTCTTCCAAGTTTTTTATTTTACGATTTTTCTCCATTTGTTTGACCTTTATCTATTTTGCCCTTTCGTACCGTGTATTTAATATCAGCCCAAGTATTTGAACCAGTCGCGTGTGGCGTCGGCGATCGACTTCTCATCCCACACCTTTGCCGCTCGCCAGTAATCAATATTATCAAGAAGAATTTGCACGCCCACTTCCAAGTTCACCCGGGGAGACCAGCCGAGTTCAGTTTTAATGCTGGAGATATCCGCCAGCGTGCAGTCGGGTTCGCCGGGCCGTTTGGGGACATATACCACGCCGGCCTCGTTTCCCAGTAGCTCGATCAGGCGGTTGACGCTGTAAGTGTTGCCGCTGCCAGCATTGAATACCCTGCCGCTTAACGATGACTCTGCCGCAGTTATGAGCGAGCTTACTGCATCGGTAACGAAGGTGAAATCACGCGTCTGTTTGCCGTCGCCCACAACGGTGAACGGCTTGCCGGCTAATTTCTGTGCCAGGAAGACGCCGAAGACGGCACCATAGGTCCCTGAAGTGCGGGAACGCGGCCCGTAGACATTGAAAAAGCGCAGCGAAAGGCAGGGGAGCTTGTATAGCCTATGCCAGTGCATAACGTACTGTTCGGCAACATACTTGGTCAGCGCATAGGGATACATCGGCCTGGGTGGCGCTGTTTCCGGTGTAGGATATTCGTCCGGAATCCCATAACACGTGGAAGACGCGACATAGATAAAGCGCTTCACGCCGGCAGAACGGGCGGCCTCCAGCACGGCTACCGTACCCCCCACATTCGCTCTGTGGTAAGCGTAAGGCTGCTGAATGGACGGCACGATGTCGGCCAGGGCAGCAAGGTGAAACACCCGGTCAACACCCTTGAAGAAAGGCTGAATCGCATTGTGTTCGGCAATATCAACCTGCTTAACCTGCAGGCGAGGGTTGCCTCTAAAGTTGGCCAGATTCTCCGGCCGTCCTGTTGAATAGTTGTCCAGCACGATTACTTCATGCCCTTCCTTAAGTAGCCTTTCAACCAGGTGGCTGCCGATGAAGCCGGCGCCACCGGTGACTATGACCCGCCGTGACAACATTTCATAGCTCCTTCAAATTTAACCGGGCAGTAACTGCTTATCTCTCTCCGCCCGCTACTATTTCTCCGGGATTATTTTGCAATTTGAATATGGTACCGGGTAGCTCCGCAAGGTCTGAAGCGATGGCGTCCGGTGCCGCACCCTCGCTATGTATTAATGGCAGGGTGCCTACCAGTATGGTGCGGCAACCCACAGCCTTGCCTAACTCGATATCCTTCTGACGGTCCCCGACCATGAACGAATGTTTGAGGTCTATATCGAAGTCCCCGGCTGCTTGAAGGATAAGCGAAGGTCTGGGTTTGCGGCACCCGCAATTATCGTCGGGATGGTGTGGGCAGTAATAGATGCCGTCAATATGGGCGCCTTCATCGGCAAGCTCCTCTTTCATCTTCTTATGGATTTCACCCAGGGTTTCCTCGCTGAGATAGCCCTTGGCAATTCCTGATTGGTTGGTAATAATAATCACTTTAAACCCGCTATTATTGAGCAGTTTAATAACCCCGGCTGCATTGGCGAAGAGAATGAAGTCTTCAGGGCGTCGGCAGTAGTGCACATCCCTGGCTATTGTACCATCCCGGTCTAAAAATACTGCTCTATTCATAATGCTGTATTGCAAAGAATCCTATAATTTCCCGGTTTATATGCCATTAATCTCGTTTCTTATCCAGCAGGGTATGATATGAGATAGAACCATGTGGATATCTTCGACCTGCCCGTAGTCCTTACTGGACAAAATAATTGATTTTTTACATAGCCCCTTTAACTTGCCGCCGCCAAAGCCGATGAAACCGATAGTTAGCGCCTCGTTCTGGCGGGCATATTCCATGGCCCTTAGAATGTTGGGGGAGTTGCCCGAAGCACTTATGCCGATTACCACATCCCCTTTTTCCAGTTGGCCTATGAGCTGCTCTTCAAAGATGCAGTCATAGTTTTTATCGTTAGCCACGGAGGTAATAGAAGCCACGTTATCGGCCAGGCAAGTCACCCGGAGGCGGGACTTTCCGGCAACCGCCGTCCCGATCTGGAGGTCACGGGCAAAGTGCATAGCCGTAGTGGCACTGCCGCCATTGCCCATAACAAAGATGCGGTTCCCCTTTTTGAATGCAGAAAATATTATGCCGGCTGTTTCCTCGATATCAGGAGCAGAGAGTTCGTCGATACACTTTTTCAGTCCTTCGATATATTCTTTTGCCAGTATCATCTTAGCCTCCGGCTCAAATACGAATTGTAATCTAACTATGCGCAGACTGTCCAATTCCAAGTAAATCCTATGATATACTATTTGAAGTGTGATATCTATTAGCTGGACTAAATTACCTCGTGTGCTCAGACCGCGCGGGACGGCAATGTGATGGGCACATTACGCAAAGTCCTGGAACTGTTAACTCCTGCGGAGCGGCGGCGCCTGTGGCTGGTGTTTGCCGGGGTACTGGCTGCCGCATTGCTTGAGACCGCTGGGGTGGCCTCCGTGTTACCGTTCCTTACCGTAATTGCCAATCCTAACGCCGTCCATGAAAATGACGTGTTGCACTGGTTATTCATCACCCTGGGTTTCAATAGTGTGAAGTGGTTCTTGGTGCTACTGGGGTTTCTTGCCCTGGGGGCGCTGGTAATCAGCAACGCCATGCGGGGGCTGGCCACTTGGGGAATAATGCGGTTCAGTTGGATGCGCAACCATAGTCTCTCACAACGCCTGCTGGATAGCTACATACACCGACAGTACATATTTTTCCTCAACGAGAATACCGCCACGTTTAGCCGTAACATACTCACAGAAACAACCCAGGTGGTCGACTATGTACTGATTCCGGGACTCGATATAGTTGCCAGGGCAATAGTGCTACTCTGCCTCATTGCCCTTCTACTTTTGCTAAATCCGGTACTGACTGTGGTGGTTGCCGTATTGATTGGAGCAACATACGGCATGATTTATTTATTACTGCAGCAGCGGTTGGCGCGGATTGGAAAGGAACGGCTGGAGGCGAATGCCGGGCGTTTCAAAGTGGCAAACGAGGCGTTTGGCGGCATCAAGGCGGTCAAACTCATGGGGATAGAGGATTCCTTCATGCGGCGCTACTCGGCCTACTCTTATCAACTCTCAAGCCATATGGCAAGCGCGGCAGTGATTTCCAATATCCCCCGCTATGCGCTGGAAACGGTAGCCTTCGGTGGAATTATATCAATTGTGCTCTATCTCCTGGCCACGCGTGGCGACCTGGCACAGGTGCTGCCATTGGCCGGCCTGTTTACTTTCGCTGGCTACCGGATGATGCCAGCCATACATCAGATTTATTACGCGTCGACCCAAGTCCGCTTTAACCTGGCGGCTCTGGACACGCTGCACGATGCACTACAGGCAGGCGAGTTTTCTGCCGAGCACCAGGACTCCCAGGAGATTGAGCTTCTCCCCTTTAAAGACAGGCTCGAACTAGATCGGATCACCTTTCGCTATCCTGGGGCCGCAGAGCCGGTGATATGCGACCTTTCACTGACCATAAAGGCCGGCTCCTCGGTGGCTTTTGCGGGGAAGACGGGCTCCGGCAAGACCACTATTTCCGACATTATTCTGGGGCTGCTTCCGCCCGACGGGGGCAGTATACGGATTGATGGGGTGGAGATAAGCCCCGAAACTGTGCAACGATGGCAGCGCAACATCGGCTATGTGCCACAGGATGTCTACCTGCAGGATGACACTATCGCCTCAAATATAGCCTTCGGGATAGCAGAGGAAAAGATTGACATGGCGGCAGTGGAATGTGCGGCAAGGATTGCCAACATCCACGACTTCATCGTGGGCGAGCTGCCGAACGGCTATCACACGTTGGTCGGTGAGCGCGGCGTGCGCCTGAGCGGGGGTGAGCGCCAGAGGGTGGGCCTTGCCCGGGCGCTATATCATGACCCGGCGGTGCTGGTGCTGGACGAGGCTACCAGCGCCTTGGATGGAACTACGGAGCAGATGGTATTCACCGCAATAGAGAATATAGCCAAGACGAAGACTCTGGTCATTATCGCTCACAGGCTTACCACTGTGCGCAAGTGCGACGTGATCTATGTGATAGATGACGGCCGTGTTATTGGCCGGGGCACCTACGACGAGTTGATGGAGTCCAACACCAAATTCAGGAAGATGGCCAGAGCGCATTTTTGATGAAGCCGATAGCTATGGTTGGTGATACCAGAGAGAGCTACTACCACGGGTGGGTTTCACCATGACCAACCTCTCTGCCAAACCTAAAGGTGTGGTGGACTTCTATAATGGTCGTGGGGCGGCGGAGCAGTGGATTAAAGGAAGACGATGCTCTGATATGGAAGCACTATCCAGAGACCTACGAATCAGCATTGAAGAAGCGTGCCCAAATGTTTTGCAAAGATAATATTACACAACAATACATGGATGTTATAATGCCGGGAGATAAGGCGTGATAGCCTACTTTCGGCGTGCCACTGTCACGACAACCTGCCTTGTTTTGCTGACCGCTGTTGTTCTCGGTCTGCTGGCTACATTCTTTGCAGCTTATATTTTCATAGGTGCGATAATCCTTTCCATTGGATTAGTGTGGGTGTGGTGGAGCCGCCGTCACCTGCGTTGTGCTTTTGCCATAACTTTACTGGCAGTCATCCTTTTCTCGCCCCGGCTATCAGCGCAATTGCTAAAGCTGGAGGGAGTTGATAGGGGTTACGTATCAGTGCATGACGTACTCTGGCTGGGACTCATTATCGCTGTGCTGTCAAGAAAAATGACCATGAGTTTTCCTCGCTCATCATTGGGGGTTCTTCCTTACATTGCCTTGGCCGCCATACTACCTGTGGTGGGCATCATCGGGGGATTTCCTTTAAGCTATGCAACTCCTGGTCTGCGTGCTCTGGAGTGGGCCAGTTTCGGTTATATGGCCTACATAATTGCCAAAGAATACGGCGTACGGGAAACCTTCAGCCTGATGTCCAAGATTATGTTATGGGCGTCAGTAATCCATTTCGCCTATGCATGCATTCAATATGCTGCAGATGCTGGCATTATATCCGGAGATTTTCTCCAGCTTGACCAAATCTATGCGGCAGGCCATGAAGTGTCCTGGTTCTCCTGGCGCGTCACCGGGCTGTTTGTTAATCCCAATTCATACGGCTTGTTTTGCTCCTTTGCGGCGCTTCTTTCTATAGCTTTATTGGTCGCCCGACCTAACTGGATAAATCCGATGTTTGCATATTTTTGCCTTGTCATAAATTCAGGAGGAATTTTTCTATCTGCTTCACGGTCTGGCCTGCTTGGTTTTGCTATAGGACTCTCAGGATTGCTCTTGATTGCGCTGGTAAAAGGCGTCAAAACAACGCGATTAGTCAAACTCGGTGTTGTCTTCGGCGCCATGGGGGTCCTGTTCCTGGTCATGCTTTCTGTGGTTACAGGCGGAGAGAAATGGGTTAGTCGTTTTGGGTTGATTTCGAGTGTTGTTATAGAAGGCGCGGCAGCAGACCCGAGTATGCTCGAACGTGTTGAAATGTGGCAACAAGTTTTTAGCATGCAAGAGGCTCATTATCCGTTCGGCACGGGAGTTCCTTCTGGCCTTGCACTTATAGGTATAGACAGCTACTGGATTGTCACACTGACTCAAGGGACTTTGCTGTTTGCCCTTGCCTTCCTGCTAATGCTTGCTACGGTATTCACTGCCGGGTATGTATGCTGGCGGTTGCCCAAACCTGACCTGCAGGCATTAGGTCTAACAGTCGCAGCGGTTACACTATCAATGGCTATAAGCAGTTTGCTTCTGACTACACCACTGGAGACTTATATTATTATCCCTTTCTGGTCTATGGCTGGGCTTGCCTTTGCCCGGAAAAATCAGCTTGTCCGTTTGAAATCCTGACCTTAAAGGCAGTGTCTCTAACGTAGTGTAACAACAATTTGCTTATAATAGTGCAAATTTAAACAGGTGAGTGGGTTTATGATCAAGGTAGCACATTTTATTAACGATCTTGGGGTGGCTGGCGCGGAGGTGATGCTGTATAAAACTGTAACCCACATGAATGAGCAGTCTTTTTCGTCCATAGTGATCTCATTGAGTGAAAAAGGCCCTATAGGCGAGCGGATTGAGCAGGCTGGTATCAAGGTGATTGCTTTGAACGAGAAAGTGGGCGTACCCAGCCCAAAGATAGTATGGCAACTTAGAAATATTCTTATTACACATAAAATTGACATTTTGCAAACGTATATGTATAGAGCTAATTTCTATGGCTTGATAGCAGGGCGCCTGGCGCGTACGCCTGTGGTCTGGGGTTTGCGCTGCTCGAATGTGAATTTTCGCTTATATCCTCCGTTAAGCAGCCTGGCATTTTCGTCTAACCGACTTTTATCGCGATTTCCTAATACCATCATCGCAAACTCAGAAGCCGGGCGGCTTTATCATATCTCCAAGGGCTATGATGGGCGGCGAATGGTTGTAGTTCCCAATGGCTTCGAACTGGGGCGCTTCAAACCTGACGAAAATTGCAGGATAGCGGTCAGGGACGAACTCGGCGTCTCTCGTGAGAGTATTTTGATCGGAATTATCGGCCGTTTCGACCCATTAAAGGATTACCCTACCTTCCTCAAAGCGGCGGGGGTAGTAGCCAGTTACCATAAAGGAATTTACTTCTTGCTGGCCGGGCAAGGCCTCGATTCGTCAAACTTAGTGTTGGCAAAATATATAGATGATGCACAACTGAGAGATAGCGTATTTCTGCTCGGCCGGCGTGATGACATACCCCGTATTATGGCAGGCCTGGATATATACACTTCTTCTTCTTGCAGTGAAGGGTTCCCCAACGTTGTAGGAGAGGCAATGGCATGTGGGGTACCATGCGTGGTTACGGATGCCGGGGATTCAGCCTATGTTGTCGGTGAGACAGGCGTCGTTGTTCCACCCAGCAACCCAGAGGCGTTGGCGCAGGGTATGGATAGATTAATAATTATGCTTCCTGAGGAAAGGCGACGCCTTGGTGAAGCGGCGCGCCGGCGTGTGCAGGAAAATTTCGATATCACCATGATCGTGAAAAGATTGGAAACCTTATATTCGGGGCTCGTTAAATGACACTAAACAAAGGTGTTTTTACTATTTCAATAGACCTGGAACTCGCGTGGGGTATAGCTGATAAGCCGATAAGCGCAGACATCAGAAAATGCCTATCACACGAAAGAGAAATTGTAAAAAGACTGCTGGAATTATTCAATAAATATAACATTTCTGCGACCTGGGGAATCGTTGGCCACCTTTTGGATAATATTGCCTACAATGGGGACACAAACCCACTCCCTCAAATTACAAGGCCAATTTTAAAAAACACGGGTTTTGATTGGTTTGCTGAATACCCCAAAAGAAACTCTGACCCATTATGGTATGGGAAAGATATCATGGAAATGATCCTTGAGGCTTCTCCAAATCAAGATATTTGTAGCCATTCTTATTCACACATACCCTTTGACGAGAAAGACATTAATATCAATGCTGCAATATCAGACATCATAAACGCGAAAAGAATTCACGAGAAATTTAATTTGCCCTTTAATGTAATGATTTTCCCAAGAAATGTAGCAGGTTTCAGAAAAATCCTTCATCAATATGGGATAAAAGCATATCGAGGAAAAACCAAATTCTGGTACGACAAAATACCATCAACAATTATTACCAGATCGTTTAATCTTCTATATATGATTCTCGGAATTACACCCAAAACAGTTCTTCCTTGCGTAGATGAAGCAGGGTTAATCAGTATTTCAGACTCCATGCTTTTATATAGCAGAAAAGGTATACGCAGATTAATTCCCAATAATAATCCGGCTAAAATATCACAAAAAGGCCTTACAAAGGCCATAAAAAAGCAGGAGGTTTTTCATCTTTGGTTCCACCCCGCCAATTTTTATTATGACACTGACATCCAGCTCATGATTTTTGAAAAAATTCTTACCCATGCTTCTGATCTGCGAGATAATTCACAGCTCGATATACTTACGCTGACACAAATCATTGAGAGGTTTAGAACTGGCGGTACTAAGGCGAGGTAGGTAGAAATGGAACCGAAATGGATAATGAGGGCTTACAGAGATGGGGATGAAGAGGGTATCCTGGAGCTTTGGAAAGCGGTATATTCCGACATGCAATTTGATAGAGAGAAATGGCTGAGATGGTGGCGATGGATGTATAAGGATAATCCAGCCGGGAACGGTTGGATATGGCTTGCTGAGGATGAAGGGAAAATTGTTGGACAATATGCAGTAATACCAATAATAATGAAGGTCGGCGCTAAGATTATTGTTGCAGCGCAATCACTGGACACAATGACTCATCCTGATTACAGGCGTCAGAAAATGTTTGAAATGTTAGCCCAAAAAGCATATCAGGACGCGGCTGCCAATGGTGTTTTTATTATATACGGATTCCCTAATCAGTTTTCGCACCCGGGATTTATAAATAAATTAGGCTGGTTTGATATTTCGGCTACGAAGGTTATGCTCAAGCCATTTAACTGGAGAAATGCCGTTAAGCTGAAAGTAGAGAATAGATTTATGCAAATTGTTTTAGCAGCAGGCGTAGGTTTGGTATTTAATGAGCTATTTTGGAGAATACAAAAAGCGCCTGTTATAGAAGGTTTAACCATCACCCAGATTACCTCTTTTGATGAACGATTTGATGAATTCTGGCCCAGAATCTGTGACCAGTCGCAGATAATGGTGATGAGGAATCGAGATTACCTTAATTGGAGATATAGCACACCGGATGCGAATTATTCTGTATTTGCCGCTGAGAAAGATAACCAGATTTGTGGGTATTTAGTATTACATTATAGAATACAAAATAGTGTGAAGAGAAGTACTATCTTTGACGTAATAGCTACGTCAGAAGAAATTATGCATTGCTTGATATCCAAGGCTATGGAGGAATCCCGACAAAGAGGCATGGATGTTGTCGTATACTCCTCAATAACTAATAAAACTTATCAAAGGATTCTTAAAAGGAATGGATTTATGCCTCTGCCATTTATTAATGGTGGATATTTCAGCATCTACTCCAGTTCCCCGGCTATCTCCAAGGAATTTCTGAGCAATCCCCAAAACTGGCTGGTTCAAACTGGAGATTCAGATGCTGTTTAAACTGTATCTCGCTCTCAACCAATAGGTGATATGAATACCATATTTACTGGGATTTCCCATGTCAACTTGTAGTGAGTCGACCTCGTCCCTTCTTGATTCTGGATATCGATGACATTTTCATTACATGCTGTTGCCGATATCTGTTTAAAACATAAGTGTATAATACGAAAGCAGAAATGTATTGGCAATTGATAATGCGACTTTTTCAGCAATCTCTGAGCTAATTAACCAGTAGCAGAAGGCAAAGAATAAATAGGATGTGATATCAACGATGAAAGAGAGCCTGCTTAAATTACTTATGTGTCCTAAATGTAAAAGCGATTTAACGTTATCCGTCACACAAAAAGACAAAGAGATAGCCGAAGGTGACCTTTTCTGTGATGTCTGTAACATCCATTACCCTATTCACAAATATATACCGCGCTTTGTTAAAAGAGATGAGTATGTCGCCAACTTTTCAATGGAATGGGATTTGCACAGGAACACGCAGTTGGATTCCATCTCAGGATATGGAGAATCGGAGAGGACATTCGTTGAAAAAACAGGATTTGATCTGCTGATGCTCAAGGGCAAGTTAATATTGGACGCAGGCTGCGGCTCAGGCAGATTCATGGAAATCGCTGCGAAATATGGCGCGGAGGTGGTGGGATTTGACCTTTCTTACGCTGTCGACTCAGCTTTCGCAAATATGGGTTTAAATAAGAACATCAATATTATCCAGGCGGATATATTTGATTTGCCGCTCAAAATTGAATCCTTCGATTTTATTTATAGCATTGGAGTGTTACACCATACCCCGTGCACTAAAGATGCATTCATGCGCCTGCCGGGTTTATTGAAGACTAATGGCGAAATAGCTATCTGGGTTTACGCAGATGAGCCATTCCACGTGAAGGTTTTCAATAGGGTCTCGGGGCTCTACCGCTTCTTTACTACGAAGATGCCTTTGCGTATGCTGTACCGGTTCTGCCATATAGCAGTACCTTTATACTATTTGTATAAAGCAAAAGGCCTTGGCCATATATTTCGAGTCATGCTTCCCCTTTCCACTCATCCAGATCCCCAATGGCGTGTGCTTGATACATTTGACTGGTATTCCCCTAAGTACCAATGGAAACATACATATGGTGAAGTTGCCGACTGGTTCGAGGAAGCTAAATTGCAGGATATTGTCAAATTGTCTATCCCTATATCAATGAAGGGCAGACGCTGACCCCCACATAATCTGCAGAGTATACTGTGACTACAGATATGATTATTTTTGAAGTAATAAAATGTGCGGCATAGCAGGTTTCTGGTCGTGTGATCCAACCGGCAGGGCTGACCGGGAAGGTATCCTATCAGGTATGTCTGAAACTATCAAACACCGGGGGCCGGATGACTCGGGTACCTGGTTAGACGATGAAATTGGGATAGCCCTGTGCCATCAGAGGCTATCGATTATTGATCTGACCAGCGGCGGCCACCAGCCGATGCTATCAGCCGGTGGCCGCTTCGTGATCTCATATAACGGCGAGGTATACAATTTTCAAGAGATTAGGGGCGATCTGGTTAAGTTGGGTCATAGCTTCCGCAGCAACAGCGATACCGAGGTCATTTTAGAGGCAGCCGTTGAGTGGGGCTTTACAGGGATGCTGTCAAAATTAGTTGGCATGTTCGCCTTTGCTTTATTCGATAGAAAAGAAAGAAGGCTGTATTTGGTCAGGGACCGGGTGGGGAAAAAGCCCCTTTATTTTTATCTCACCGGCAAGCTGCTTATATTTGGCTCTGAGTTAAAGGCGCTCTGCGCCTACCCCGGGTTTCCTAGTAAGATCGATAACGGCAGCCTTGAACTGTACCTGCGATACCAGTATGTACCGGCACCCCATACCATTTACCGCGATACCAGGAAATTGTTGCCCGGGCAGTACTGCTCTATCAGCCTTGATGCAAGCGGGAGGCTGCTTGCACCCAATTTCCAGACTTACTGGGATGCGCTGAGTGTAGCCGGTGATGGGCAGAATAACCTGATCGAGGGCAATGATTCCGAGATTATAAGGATGTTTCAAGACCTACTTTTAGACGCCACTGGAAAAAGGATGATATCGGATGTGCCGCTGGGATCATTGCTTTCCGGTGGCATCGATTCCTCCTTAGTTACAGCCTTGATGCAGTCGTTAAGTAATAAACCGGTACGGACGTTTACCATCGGGTTTCACGAGGCAGATTTCAATGAAGCGCAGCAAGCTAAAGCCGTCGCGGCTCACCTCGGCACGGACCATACCGAGCTGTATGTGACACCCCAGGAAACTATGGGCGTCATCCCGGCCCTGCAGGATATCTATGATGAGCCGTTCGCCGACTCATCGCAGATACCCACCCTTGTGGTTTCAAAATTAGCACGCCGGCAGGTCACGGTAGCGCTATCCGGGGATGGCGGAGACGAGCTCTTCGGAGGTTACAACCGTTACCTGTGGGCCAATAAAATTTGGAGATCAGTTGGCTGGATTCCTGCCAACCCGAGGCAGGTTATGTGCAACTACATTGAGCAAACCCCTGTAGAGAAATGGGACCGGCTGCTTAAACCGGTGCTTGCTATCGCGCCTGCCGCGCTGCGGACCCGTATGGTCGGGGATAAGCTGCATAAGCTGGCGGCCATAATTAAGGCCCGCGATATAGATGAAGTTTACCAGCTACTCATCTGGATCTGGCAACAGCCAGATTCTATACTCGGCCAGAATACAGTATCTGATACGGCAATACCTGATCCGCTGGAGAGATTGGGCGATATATTACCATTTAATGATGCCACCTTAAGGATGATGTTGACGGACCAGATGACCTACCTGCCGGACGATATACTGGTGAAAGTGGACAGGGCCAGCATGGCAGTAGCCCTGGAATTGAGGGCGCCATTGCTGGACCACCGTGTGGTCGAATTGGCCTGGCGGCTGCCCCAGAAGTATAAGATAAGAGATGGCCAGAGCAAATGGCTGCTGCGCAGGATTTTAGATAAATATGTGCCGGCGAAATTAATCGACAGGCCTAAAAGCGGGTTTGGCATTCCTGTCGGCCAGTGGCTGCGGGACCCGCTAAGGGAATGGGCGGAAGACCTGCTGGACGAAAATAAACTGAAACAGGAAGGCTACTTTCAAGCGGATGTTGTACGGCGCTATTGGCAGGAGCATTTGGGCGGCCAGCGCAATTGGCAATATAAACTGTGGCCATTACTGATGTTTCAAGCGTGGAAAAATAGATGGAATGCGGATTAATTGAATATCACCGCACAATATCAAAGTACCTGCTAATATTTGCTGCTGACTGTGGTTGCCCTAAACCTGGGCATGGCGCAAGGGCAGGTTAGGATGAAAGCGCATAGAATCGCCTTGATCGCCAACACCGACTTCGGCCTGTATAACTTCAGGCTGGGTATTATCCGGGCTCTGGTAGCCAGCAGCTGCCAGGTAAGCATTATATGCCCCGACGGGCAATATGCCGAAGAGCTTAGAAAAGAAGGGGTAGAACACCACAGCCTGTATATAGATAGGAAGGGAACCAACCCTATCAATGAGATGAGGACGCTATGGCAGCTTTACTGGGTGCTCAAGAAAGGAAAATTTGACCTGGTACATACCTTCACCATAAAGCCGAACATTTATGGCAGTCTGGCTGCCAGGGCTGCAGGTGCTCCCATCGTCATAAACCACGTCACCGGGCTCGGCTACGTTTTTATCGAGGCCGGCGGTATTAATAGAGGGCTTTTGCGAAAGCTGGTAACAAATCTGTATAGATTTGCTTTCAGCTTTTCCACACGGGTGCTATTTCAGAATAAGGATGACCTTGAACTTTTTCAGAAGTATCGAATAGTTGACGGTCACAAGGGAATTTTCATGGGAGGCGGATCAGGGGTGGATACAGTGAAATTCTCCGGCGTTGGAATCAATGAGAATATAGTCCAGGCACTATACCAGGAGTTGGGCATTGCCGGCAGTCAGTCGGGAATTATAGTTACACTCATCGCCCGCCTGCTGTGGGATAAGGGGATAGCCGAGTTTGTTGAAGCGGCCAGGGTACTGAAGCCGAAGTATCCTTCTGCCCTGTTCCTGCTGATAGGCCCCATAGACACAGGAAATCCGGCCGCCGTTCCCGGGCAATACGTAGAGCGGGTGGAGCGGGAAGGACTGATAATGTACCTGGGTGATAGAACGGATATAGTGGAAATCCTGTATATATCGGATATTATTACCCTGCCTTCTTACCGTGAGGGCGTACCCCGGATCTTGCTCGAGGCGATGTCCATGGGAAAGCCGATAATTTCAACCGATGCAGTTGGGTGCAGGGAGGTTGTGGAGGAGGGCAAGAATGGCCTGCTGGCGCCGGTAAAAGACCATATAGCGTTGGCTTCGGCCATAGAAAAGCTAATTAATGACGAGGAGCTTAGGATCAGGATGGGCCAGTACGGGAGAGAGAAGGCTCTGAGGGAATTCGATGAAAAAATTGTGGTGGTACAGACCTTGAAATTATATGAAGAGCTCCTCGGGGGCATGTAATATGATCAAGCCATCGGGTTTCTGCACCGGAAAAGGATACCCCCTGATTTGCAGACAGCGCTGCCGCTGACACGGGGAAATTTTGGGCTTGACAGAACCAGGGGAGGTATTTATACTACGTAATTAGTTGATCCCCACCTGCTGAATACAGCTTCGGCTGTATTCCCAGGTGGGTGTTGTTTTTATGCGACTACGTACCATTGTTCTTTTTGATGGTCAAAACCTGTATCATCTGGCCAGAATAATAGCTAAGGGTCAAGGCCGTGATGTGGCATTTGAATCATGTTTTCCGTATGGCGCAGGAAGCCTTTCTGATAGAGGAATCCCGGGCACCACGTGGGTAAAAATAGATCAGAATCTATATGATCGTTATCTGGATCCGAAAGACTATAGATAGACACCTACCAGACCATCCATTTAAAATGATACATTAACTAAATATGTCGCTTGTTGACGTTGCCATCCTTATAGAGTAGATTAGGTATTACAAAATGGAAAGAAGCAAAGATTGGCTGGATCAGGCAGCCGACGCGCTGTCATTGCGGGCCCTTCTCCTCACGTTGTCATTGCGAGCCCGAAGGGCGCGGCAATCTGTCTGGGGCGTTTAGATTGCTTCGTCGCTGACTGCCGCGCCTTCGGCTCGCAGCTTCGGCTCACCCTCGCAATGAC
>CAIYTC010000043.1 GCA_903929005.1 uncultured Dehalococcoidia bacterium
AGCTGTATTGCTCATTGAGAAATGCTTGCTTGCCATTAAATGTAACCCTCCTTCTTAAAATGTACATGAGATGATAGTGATTTGAATCAGCGGTGTCAAGCTAAAATAGAGCGGCGGGCCTTTCAGCCCGCCGCATTTTAAGCCAATTTATTACCCTGCTTAGACTTCGCGGAATTCACCTTCCACGGTGCCTTCATCCTTGGGCGGGGGAGGAGTCCCGCCGCCGCCTGGACCCGCATCACCGGGGCCTCCACCCGGGGGAGGAGTATTCTGCTGGTAAACGGCAGCGCCGATTTTCTGCATGGAATCGTTAAGCGCCTGCAGGGCGCTCTTGATATAGCTGATATCGGCCCCCTGCAGGGCTGACCGCGTGGCAGCGATCTTTCCCTCCACTTCGCTCTTAAGGTCGGCGGTTATCTTATCTCCATATTCACGAAGAGTCTTTTCTGCTGAATATACAGTGGCTTCAGCTATGTTCTTGGTCTCAACCTCTTCCTTTTTACGGGTATCCTCTGTCGCATGCGCGTCGGCCTCACGGCGCATCTTTTCCACCTCATCCTTGTTAAGGCCACTGGAAGCGGTTATGGTTATTTTCTGCTCCTTGCCGGTGCCCTTATCCTGGGCGCGGACATTGAGTATGCCATTGGCATCAAGGTCAAAGGTCACCTCAACCTGGGGCACACCGCGCGGCGCCGGCAGTATGCCGTCCAAAATAAACCTGCCCAGCGTTTTATTATCTCCGGCCATGGGCCGCTCACCCTGCAACACATGTATTTCAACGCTCGGCTGGTTATCCGCGGCAGTGCTGAATACCTGGCTCTTGGAAGTCGGGATAGTGGTATTCCTGGGGATTAACGGGGTCATCACACCTCCCAGGGTTTCGATGCCCAGCGTAAGCGGTGTCACATCGAGCAGTAGTATGTCTTTTACGTCTCCTTTGAGCACGCCGCCCTGTATGGCCGCCCCCAACGCCACAGCTTCATCCGGATTGATGCCCTTAATCGGCTCCTTGCCGAAGAATTGCCGGACTATCTCCTGTACCTTGGGCATACGCGTCTGGCCTCCCACAAGTATAACATCAGTAATCTGTGCCGCGGTCAACCCCGCGTCGGACAGCGCCTTTTTGCAGGGCTCGATACTGCGCTCAAGCAGGTCAGCCGACAGTTGCTCGAGCTTGGCACGGGTCAGGGTTATATTTAAATGCTTGGGGCCGGATGCGTCGGCCGTGACGAAGGGCAGATTGATTTCCGTCTGACCGGTGGTGGAAAGCTCCCTCTTGGCTTTCTCAGCAGCATCTTTCAGCCTCTGCAGGGCCATTTTATCCTGCCTGAGATCGATGCCCTGCTCTTTTTTAAACTCGTCTATCAGGTAATCCATGACCTTCAGGTCGATATCATCACCGCCCAGGTGGGTATCGCCATTGGTTGACTTGACCTGGAAAGTGCCCTCCCCAAGCTCAAGGATAGAGACGTCAAATGTACCACCACCCAGGTCATAGACAGCGATCACCTCCTCCTTTTTCTTATCCATACCGTAGGCCAGCGCTGAGGCTGTTGGCTCGTTCACAATGCGGATAACATTAAGGCCTGCTATGGTGCCGGCGTCCTTGGTGGCCTGCCTCTGGCTGTCGTTGAAGTAAGCAGGGACCGTAATCACCGCATCGGTGACTTTATCACCCAGGAAAGCCTCCGCATCTAATTTCAGCTTCTGCAGTATCATGGCAGAGATTTCGGCCGGGCTGTATTCCTTGCCACCCATGACAACTTTAGCATCCCCGTTGGATGCCTCGACTATTTTATAAGGCAAACGCTTGATGTCATTCTGCACCTCGGCATCACGAAATTTTCGGCCTATCAGCCGTTTGATGCTGAATATAGTATTCTCCGGATTGGTGATAGCCTGCCTCTTGGCAAGCAGCCCCACCT
>CAIYTC010000044.1 GCA_903929005.1 uncultured Dehalococcoidia bacterium
ATATCCCTATACGCATCGGGGTTAATGCCGGCAGCCTGCCCCCGGGAAGGCCCCGGGAGCTATCAACGGCCGGATACATGGTTGAAATTGCCCTGAAGCAGGTCCGGTTGCTGGAAGACTGGGATTACGATCTGATCAAGATAGCCCTGAAGGCGTTTGATGTCCCGACCACTATCGAAGCTTACCGCAGCATCGCCGGGAAAACACCGTACCCTCTGCATATAGGCATTACCGAGGCTGGCCTGCCGCAAACCGGCCTGATCAGGAGCGCGGCAGGGATGGGCATCCTGCTCTATGATGGGATCGGCGACACTATCCGTGTATCTCTGAGCGCCCCGCCGCAGGAAGAAGTTGCCGCAGGGTATGAGATATTGAAATCACTCAACCTGCGTGAACATGGCCCGGTCCTGGTGAGCTGCCCTTCATGCGGGCGCAGCGAGACCGATGTCGTGGAATTGGCCCGTATGGTGGGCAAATATTTGCATAATATAACCGAACCGGTCAAGGTAGCCGTGATGGGTTGCGTGGTTAATGGTCCCGGGGAGGCGAAGGATGCGGATGTCGGCATCGCCTGCGGGAAAGGGCGCGGCGCGCTCTTCAGGAAAGGCAGGGTAATCCGTACAGTAAACGAACGGGAATTCTTTCAATCGCTCACACAGGAGATCGAAAACCTGGCTAAGTAGGTATACAGAAATTTCAATTAAGGGGTCTGCAACATGCGATTTACCAGATTATTAGGCCGTACTCTCAAAGAGGCGCCCGCCGATGCCGACTGCGTCAGCCACCGGTTGCTTGTCCGTTCAGGCATGATCCAGCAGGTAGCCGCCGGCGTATATTCTTATATGCCGATGGGATGGAGGGTGCTGAAGAAGATTGAAAACATCATCCGCGAAGAGATGGACAAAGCCGGCGGACAGGAGCTTAATATGCCGTCCCTGCAACCCATCGAGCTCTGGGAAAAATCGGGCAGGTTAGCGTCCTTCGATAAAACCCTTTTCACGGTAACCGACCGCAAAGAACATAAGCTTGTACTGGGGCCAACGCATGAAGAGGTAATTACAGACCTGGTGCGGCGGTCGGTGCAGAGCTACCGTGACCTGCCACAGCTGCCCTACCAGATGCAGAATAAATTCAGGGACGAACCCAGGCCGCGCGGCGGACTGCTGCGCGTGCGCGAGTTCATCATGAAAGATTTGTACAGCTTCGACGCGGATGAAACCGGACTGGATAACAGCTACCAAAAGATGGTCAGCGCCTATAAGAATATCTTCTCCCGCTGCGGGTTGCCCTCGGTGATGGTTGAAGCCGACAGCGGCGCCATCGGAGGCAAGGCTTCACACGAATTCATGCTGATAGCGGACAGCGGAGAGGATGAGATAATCTATTGCTCAAAGTGCGGCTATGCCGCCAATACGGAAAAGGCCACCAGTATCAAGAAATCAGCACCGCTCCCGGAAAGCCGCGATATCGAGGATGTGGCAACGCCGGGTTTGAAGTCCATCGAGGAGGTGGCTGCTTTCCTGGGTGTCAGCCATGACCAGACCCTAAAATCGGTATTCTACGTTGCTGACGGTGAGCTTATATTCATCGTTATCAGGGGCGACCTCGAAGTTAATGAGATTAAGCTAAAAAATTTATTGAAGTGCACTGAATTGCATATGGCGACGGAAGCTGAAACTAAGGTATCCGGACTGGTGGCCGGCTATGCCTCCGCCATAGGTTTGAAAGGCATCAGGATCGTGGCTGATGACTCTATTAAGCTGGGCAGCAACTTCGTGGCCGGGGCAAATAGGACCGATACGCATTTGAAAAATGTCAACTACCCGCGCGATTTCACAGTTGATATCCTGTCCGACATAGCTAAAACCCGGCCCGGCGATAGCTGCCCTAAGTGCAACCAGGCGCTGCTCGCCCAGCAGGGTATCGAGGTCGGCCATGTTTTTAAGCTGGGCACATTCCTGAGCGAACGGTTGGGAGCGTACTATCTGGATAAAGACGGCTCTAACAAGCCTATCATCATGGGGTGCTATGGCATAGGCGTGGGCAGGCTGCTGGCTGCGGCAGTTGAGCAGAACCATGATGAAAAGGGCATCATCTGGCCTTTGCCTATCGCTCCCTACCAGGTACTCCTTTGCCCGTTGAAGATCGAGGACGGGAGCGTAATGGAGGCTGCTGAAGCGGTCTATGCGGAATTATGCGCAGCCAATATTGAGGTGCTTTTCGATGACCGCCCGGAGTCGCCGGGGGTAAAATTCAACGATGCCGACCTGGTGGGCGTCCCGCTGCGCCTGGTCATAAGCGCTCGCACGCTCAAGAGCAACAGCGTGGAGTTGAAATGGAGGAAGGAGGCGCAGGCGCAGATGCTGCCTCTGGAAGGGTTGATGGAAGCTATTAAACACTTATTAAAGCCCCACTAACCAGTTGACAGGTTTTCAGAGTAATGGCTTTATAGTATGTTGAGCCGCGCAATGGGCGAAGGGAACCCAGCGGAATTGTTGACGTGCTGGTATTTCCCAGAGGCGCAAAGGTCACTGATCAAGCAGGTGCCTTGGTGGTTTCTTTACGTGGAATTTCTACAACTGGATCACCCCAGTTGAAAATCCTGGCCTTTGACTGTTTCGCTGGAATGACTCTGCCCGAGACATAGCTATCCAGTTTCTTACTCGTAGATTGCGTAAAACTGATATGCCCGCAAACCGGGCATTCCAGACAAGGGACACTCTTTACAACGTAGACGTCATTATCCTTCACAACGGTAAATGTTGTCTTCGATTCCTCCATCACGTTACCGCAATGATTACAATGCATTTTTCTTAGTCCTCTCTCTGGGGCTTTTCCACCTGGGCAACATAGGCTCATACACAGTAATTATTTCGGCCATCGGGTAAGCCACTAAAATGTGTATGAACTTGCCCTGCCCATCTTTACCAAGTATAAGACATTCAGGTGACGGACGTCCAACTCTGGGATAATTTTCCAGTATCTCCACATCCGGACAATTCAATGCCTCCCCAATCCGTCCAACGTGAAAATTACGCTCAATCATCCTCCGCAAGGCGTAGCCACAATATAGCAGCGTTCCATTATGTTTGGCATCCTCGATGCCTTGCAAAGGATTATCTAAGCTGTCCATATACAAAGAAGGTTGCCAAAACTACTGCCAATCTTCCGGTGCGGTTCCAGGGGCAACTGGTTTGGTATCCCTCCGAATCCCAAAATCAGGTGTGTTATGAAACGGTAACACATAATATCTTTCTCCTATCGAATATGTCAATGACAACAAAACGTGGAGTTTCCCACTGCACTTAATAAGCTGCGGCCGGGCACCGCCGTCAGTAGCGGAAATGGACGAAAATCCTGCCGAAGTTTTTGTCGTCTTTCTCAAGCCGGTGGTAGAGTTTCTTTATGTCAGGTTGAGCGAGGAAGCGTAAAACACGCTTTTTCAGTTGGCCCGATCCTTTGCCGGGAATTATCTCGACAAGTGTAATCTTTTTCGCTACGGCTTCAGTGACGACCCTGTTAAGTTCGCCGTCTATGCTCCCGCCTTTATTAAATATGCCGTGGAGGTCGAGGACTATTTTGGCCATGATAATGTTCCGGGCTAAACTAATTCACCCTCCTGGTTTTGCCCTCCCAATATGGTTCACGTAAGGCACGCTTATCGATTTTCCCGATAAGCGTGTGCGGCAATTGCTCTTTGAAAATGACTGTTTTGGGCTGTGCATACTTAGATAGTCTATCTTTGCAGTAGTTCTTTATATCATCTTCGCTAACATCGCCCTTGCGGACAACACAGGCGGTTACGGCCTCGCCCCAGTGATCATCAGGTATTCCAATAACTGAAACTTCGTTGACCTGCGGATGTTTTCTGATTACCTCTTCGACCTCCGTCGGAAATACATTCATGCCACCACTGATGATCATGTCCTTTTTACGGTCGACGATATAAACATAGCCTTCCTCATCCACTCTCCCCATATCGCCGGTATGTAACCAGCCATCCACTATGGTTTTGGCTGTAAGCTCCGGCTGATTTAAGTAGCATTTCATTGTATAAGGAGTATTAATAATGATTTCCCCGATTTGTCCCACCGGCAGTTCATTATCAGAATCGTCAACTATTCTCAGGGAGACCATGATGTCAGGCCTGCCGCAACTCTGGAGCAGCGAGGGATGTTCGAGCGCCTTAATGTGATCCTCCACCGTTAGAGTCGTGATCATATTTGGACATTCAGTCTGTCCGTACCCCTGGGCCAGCACGGGACCGAACCTTTGCAGCGCCTCCGCTAACCTCGTTTCCGAAATGGGCGCCGCGCCGTAGACAATTAATCTCAGTGAACTCAGATCACATTGCTTCTGCTTTAGTATCTCCAGCAACACGTATATAATGGTTGGGACCAGGAAGATAGTCGTGATTTTTTCCTTCTCGATCAAATCGAGTGCCCGGAAAAGGTCGACGGTTTTTTCAATTAGAAAACTTGTTCCCTTGACAGTCCCTGCCAGCATTAACGTGCCGGCGCCATGCGACAGCGGCGTCATCAGCAGCATTTTGTCATCCGTCTGATAAGGCAAATCAACACTGTGAGCCACCATATCAAAGAAAACCCCCCTCTGACTGAGCACTACTCCCTTGGGTTTGCCAGTGGTCCCGCCTGTAAAGGCAATAACCGCATCGTCGTCAGGTGCAGAGTCAGGAGTAATCTCGCGGTCAGATTGCCCGTTTTTAAAATCGTCCCAATTGATGTATTGTTGGCCGGTATCTCCACCGACTACAACAACATGTTTAAGCTCCGGCAGGTTAGGTATCATGGCCTTGATCTTGTCAGCAAATGAATCATCGGTTATTACCATTTTGACATCTGCCTCTTTTAATATATAGGCGACGTCACCCTCACTGACATTGAGATTTAAAGGAACGAGCGTGGTACCTGATTTCAATATACCGAAATCTGCCACAACATAATCGATGCCGTTGGGAAGGATGATAGCCAGCCGGTCATTTGTGGTGTATCCGAGTTTTCGGATGCCATTGGCCACCCTGTTGGAAGCCCTGTCAACATCGGAATATTTATAATCAAGGCCATCTACCCTGCAAAATAAACGGTCCCTGTGCTTTTTAAAAGCGTTGATAAACAGAGTCTGCGCTGTCTGGATATTTCCCGACATATCATTTGCCTCCCTTATTTCTTGCCAAAATCGTAACTGCACAACAGAATTCATCGAATCCTATAACGCCGCCGCCATTTTCGATCAAGCCTATTTGAGGGTCCTTAACCTGCCTTTTATCTGCCTCGCCCCGAAGTTGAATTACGATTTCATTTATTTGTGAAAGGCC
>CAIYTC010000045.1 GCA_903929005.1 uncultured Dehalococcoidia bacterium
CGTGGAACACAACTCTTAACCTCGGTTATAGGAAAAGCCAGTTTCTTACCACCTGCATATATATTGAACTCCTCGGCGACATTGAACTTGTCTATCCCTTCGATGCTTAAGCCTTTCCCAACGGCTTTCTCCATGATGCAGTGATAGTGATAATTCTCGCGGCAAAACAAGCCTATGGTAAGTTTCACAGCCGAGGCCAATGGTAACCCTGTGTGTTTTAGATATCTTGCGGATTGGATATGGCACGACGAGCCCACGATACAGATTTTGCCAAGGCCGTGTTCCACAACAGCAGACCTCAGTTCCTTCAACAGGGGAACCACTCCGTATTTAGTCCCTGCTGCTGATATAATCTGGTCTCTTGTTTTCGCCACACAGGCTATCGGCATCCAAGCATCCTTGCCGGCCACCAGAGCACCGTCTATGATACCGCGGTCTAATGCATAGACCAACAACGCTGTTACTATTCCGCCATCCTGACAAGCTTTTTCTATATCTCGGCCTGTTGTTCTCGCTGTTAGAATACGCTTATATATTCCGACACTTTCCCTCTTGCCCCAGCCCAGAATGCTGCCCTCTATATTCGGCATCAAGTCATGCCTGAACCGGTAGCAAGCATTGTAACAGGTGGTACAGCCTACACAATCCAGGGTCCTCTTGGGCCTCTTCGGTTTCCCGTCAAGGAATTTAACATGCGAGCTGGGACATGCTAACATGCATGCCCCACAAACTGTACATATACCCGTGTCTATTATATTAGCTTCTAAATCTTCGTAACTCGGCATCTACGCAATTCTACAGCGAAGCTACTTGGCTTCACCTTTCATTTTAGCTATCTCCTCCTCCCTTAATTGCCGCTTGAAAATCTTCTCTGTCACGGTGAGAGGCAATTCCTTCCTGAACTCAACGAACTTCGGCACAGCGAAAGAAGGCAGTTTCTCCCGGCAATGGCCAATTATATCTTCGGCGGTTGCCTTCCCCTCATACTCCGGTTTCAATCTTATGAAAGCCTTAATCCTATCGCTGCCCGGGCGCTCAGGGTCTGGAATTCCGATGGCTGCACAGTCGGCAACCGCCGGATGCTCATAAAGCACATCGTCAACCAGCCTCGTGTAGACTTTAAATCCGGAAACGTTTGCCATATCTTTAACCCGGTCGGTAATGTAAAAGTAGCCGTCATCATCCATTTTTACCACGTCGCCAGTCGGCAGCCAGCCATCAACCAGCCCTTTGCCGGACTCAGGCCAATAACCTTTCATAACCTGTGGGCCCCGAACCCATAGCTCACCTTCTTTCCCCGGTGGGGCTTCCTGGCCTGTCTCCAAATCGACAATTTTGATTTCCGTATCAGGCGTCGGTACCCCTATGGAGCCAAATTTTTCGGCGGAGAGAAAGCCGGTGATCTTTGAAAAAGACGAAAGATTGAGGTGGGTGCCTCCGCCCGTCTCCGTTAGACCATAGCCCTCCGTTATGGGCACACCAGTTTGCTGCTTGAAATTTTGAGCAGTCTCGGGAGCTAAAGCCGATGCCGAGGACATAAACATGGTGTTTGTTCTGCCCAGTCCCTTCGATAGCAGCCTTGAATATTGAGTAGGGACACAGGCGCCGAAAAGGGGGCGAAACTTCGTTAACATCTGCACCAGCATATCGGTATCCCTCGGATCAGGCATCAACAACATCCTTAGCCCCCAATAAACACAAAAATGCATCATGGCATGCCCATACTGATGAAAAAGAGGAATAGCTATTAACGCAGAAGTCTTGCCCCTAATTCCTATTTTCAAAGGCTCGAAAGACCACGCCAGATGGACCAGGTTCACTGTCCGGCTATAATGAGTCAGCATTACCCCCTTCGGCAACCCGGTAGACCCACCGGTAAAGACAAGAACGGCTAAATCTTCCGTCGGGTCGATTTCAACCTCCGGCGGCCTCGGCTCATGGCTGGCTATTAAATCGCGAAATTGATACACGCCCGGCACCTGCTTTAATTCCGGCTTTTCCAGCGAATAATCCATAATTGAAGTCAGAATTATGTTCTTGATTTTAGTTTTGTCCTTTATTGAATTGACCAGCTCCAGAGACATCTCAGTGCAAATTACCGTCTCAGCTCCTGAATCACCGATCTCGTATATCAAATCAGCAGCCCTGTGCAACACACTACACGGGACATGCGTGGCTCCGGCTTTCAGTATCCCAAAATCACTTATGACATACTGCGGGCAATTTGGCAGGATAGTAGATACCTTGTCGCCTTTCTTGATACCTAAATCGGCAAGCGCAGCAGCCAATCTATCCGCCTCAAGCTTCAACTCCTTATAGCTCATTTCATACCCCAGGTAGAAACATGCAGAATGATCAGGAAATTCAGCAGCAGCAGCATCCAGAAGACTATGAACAGTCACATTTGGATAAGGTTGCTTTGTTTGCGGAAGCTTATACGGCCCTAACTTGTAACTCTTAAGCCAGGGCTTATCAGTCACAGAAACCATCATGTCACCCCTCTACATTTTAGCTATTATGGCACCCAGCCCCAGCTCCCTGAGCTTTTCCGGGGTTGGCTCGCCGGTCTTCTTATCCCAGCCCCGGAATCCGTAATAGGCGTCTAACATCTCGTCCAGCTTCTCCACTTTATGTCCTTTGGCAGCACCTTCAGGCATTGGCTCTTCTAATAAGCGCTTGGGTAGACTGTCATCAGCTCTTGTCAACCCTTCTCTGACACTGAAAGCTCTGGCCAGATTGTAAATCCTCTCTCCGGCTTTCCTGAAATCGCTGACATCGAATTTCCAGCCCACGCAATTGGCTATCATATCAACCCAGTCTTCCGTAGCCAGAGCCATTCCCATAAACTTGCATGTCCCCATGGCATCAAAAACGGTAAGGGAGTCCTCCAGATCCTTCAGGACTTTGGCCTCGGCCGGGTTCTCTACGAGCAGGTCTTCAATTTTGCTGTTTTCGACACACAGGAAGGGTATGTCCATGAAAGTCGGGCCTTCGATATAAGCTGTGATATGGTCGCCGCCACGGTTTGCAGTAGCAAATGCCAATCCACACATTTTGGCTGCCCTGGGGTCATAAGCCGGCATCTCCAGACCTTTGACATGCATAGCGAATCTTTCCGTTCCTTTGCCCAGCTTCTCTGACATCCTTTTCGTTCCTTCAGCTAACAAATCCCCGATGCCTTCCCTCTTGGCTATCTTATGCACAAGCTGAATCATAACATCAGGATCTCCGAATTTTAACTCCAATCCGTCAGTGTCGGACTTTGTTAATACTCCCTTCTCGTAACATTCCATAGCGAAAGCTACTGAACTGCCGGCAGAAACTACATCTAAGCCATAATCATCACACAAATTATGTGCCAGGGTGATGGCTTCTATGCTTTCAATTGCACACATGGCGCCAAAAGCCCCGATTGTTTCATATTCCGGTCCCTCTCCCTTGCAAGCGTACGGACCGGACTTAACCACACTCACTCTTCCACAACTGATCGGGCAGGCAAAGCAGTGTTTTCTGTCTACCAGAAGCTCAGAATTGCCAAAGGTAATGCCGCTTATTTTCTCTATGTCCGGGAAAACTCCGGTTTGCCAGTTCCTGGTAGGAAATCCACCTCTGACATTCACCAAATCAGTGGCCATAGATGTTCCGTAGGTTTCCAGGGTAATCTTCAACATACTTTCATTAACCAGGTCATAATTTGTCTTTGAGATTTCGGTGAAGACCTCTTTGTTTGCCAGTTCGATTGCCTTTTCCCCTCTCACGGCAATGGCTTTTAGACGCTTGGAGCCCATCACAGTCCCCATGCCACATCTTCCCGCTGCCCGGTGAAGGTCATTGATAATGCAAGCATATCTAACCAGTTTCTCACCACCTATGCCAATACAAGCAACCTGGAACTCCTCACCCAGTTCTTCTTTGATCAATCTGTTGGTTTCAGCAACACCTTTGCCCCAAATATTCTTTGCGTCTCTAATCTCGGCTTTCCCCTCGTCAATGACAAGGTAGACCGGCTCAGGTGAAATGCCCTTAAAAATAATACCGTCAACGCCTGAACCTTTGAGATGCACTCCCCAATTGCCACCCGAGTTTGCCTCCCCCCAAAAACCGGTAAGCGGGGATTTTGAAACTACGGAATACCTTCCAGCGCTTGGAGACTCCGTCCCGGTGAGAGGCCCGCTCATAAATATGAGGGCATTATCCGGACCCAGCGGGTCGGCGCCTTTTGGCACTTCATCGAAGAGGTACTTAGTTGCCAGTCCACTCCCACCCAGGAACATTTTGCACGCATCCTCCTGAATGTCTTCCTCTGAGATTTTAGACTTTGACAAGTCAACCTTCAGAATTTTCCCCATGTAGCCAAACATTTTTTGCACCTCTTTTCGTTCTTTTTACCCTTATTTTTGAAATTGCCCACTAAAAATCTATGGATTTGCCGTCGTAAGCATAGCGGAAAAACTTCTCGGTCTCTTCGATATTAGGGGCTCTGGCTGTGGTTACCAATTGAAAATCCATGCTGGCATTATCGGCTAATTTTTCTACTGACTTATTGAAGCTATCCGCCGGGATACCTGTCTCCTTAATGCTTAATGGTTCCTTAACACTGCGGGCCAGGTCACGTATTGCCTTGGCCAAAATCGGCGCCGCCTTTTTCCCTTTAGGCACCTCCAGCTTAAGAGTGTAAGCTATCTCAGCCCAGAGTTCTTCACGAGCGTCTCCGATAAACTCAATAGTATAGGGCAACAATAGCGCCACTGCTCTTCCATGGGGTGTATGGAATACGCCTCCCAGGGCATGGCCGGTAGCGTGTGCCATCGCACACATCGAGTTGATAAATCCCAACCCGGCCAGGCAGGCAGCATTATGCAGCTTTTCCCTGGCTTCCATATCCTGCCCATCTCTGTAGGCTCTGGGCAGATATTGGAAGACAAGCTGGATAGCTTTGAGCAGCAGGCCATCGCTGAAGTCGTTCTTCCAGGTGCTGGTAAACCCCTCTATGGCATGGGTCAGTGCGTCCAGGCCCGTCTGTGCGGTCAACTCCGGAGGCATTAGCAGCGCAAACGCAGGGTCTACAAGGGCAATATCAGGAGTACATTCACGGCAGCCAAAGCTCCCCTTCCTATCCTCACCTGTGACGGTGAGGATTATCCCCCAAGTTGCCTCGGCACCCGTACCTGAGGTCGTGGGAATACAGATAAGCTTAGCCTTCGTCCTGGGACCTAAAGGGGTAAAGGGATTTAGCTCCTCTACCTTTACATCCGGCCTTTCATATCCTGCCGACATTCCCTTGGCGGCATCCATAACTGACCCTCCCCCCAGCGCCACCACCCAGTCCGGTTTATACTGTCTCAGAAAGGCTGCCCCCTTGTTCACCGTCTCGATTGATGGGTCCGGCTCAACCCCGTCAAAGACATTGATTTTCATCCCTGCTTTCGAGAGTTGTTCCTTGACCTTATCAACGAAACCCAGCTTTACCATATTGGTATCCGTAATAATACAGGCTAACTTACCCTCTAATTGAGCCAAACGGGTCACTGCATCTAGCCCGTAGACTACCTCCGGGCTGATAAAATACCACATGATTACCTCCTATCCACAATCTGGAGTAAGCTTAAAACGTTGTACTTCCCTTTATTCTTAACTCAAGGCCATGCAGGCTACTCACGTAATTCAGCCTCGCTAAGAGCTGTGCAATTTACCACGGGAATTCGGTTTCGAACTTGAGCATGCTGTTAACCAGTTCCGAGGCAGCCTTGGGCATTTTCATAATTTGTGCCATGTCCCCCTTAAGGCTGAGCTTGCCTGTCATCATGGCCTGGACAGCGTCCACCTTTTTTTCCAATATTTGACGCCACACCCCTACTGGAGCCCAGAAGCGGTAGGCAGGGGTCTTGGCGCTTTCGTCAGTGACCACAGAAGCGGCGCGGCATTCGCCATGCCAAAGGTCAAAGTACATAAAGATTTTCTCCTTCAACCCCCCTTCCGGCTCGACGATAAAATACATGTCTCCTTCCCATTTCTTGGCCGCTTCCTGGTACGCCGGATTCTTATTAATTGCCTCACGCGCAGCCTTTACCCATTCCTCCGATGCATATTTGATTGCCATTTTTTTCTCCTTCTTTTATATTTTGCTGTGAATAAGCACTTCGTGGTTAATCAGGAATTATCTTATAAAGTCTTTCACCTCGCTTTCAATAGTTTTCTACCGATAAACAGGCAGGCAAACCTTCCGGCAAATCCTACAACGATTCCCCTCTCAGATTGTAATCCTTATTCTATCCTTTCAGTACCATTAGCGGCGCAATCTTCGTCAATATCAAAAGGTTACCTTTAGCCTTCACTTTACCGGTGAGTAAAGCCATTGTGGGGCTAAGTTGGCCGGAGCTAATATATGCCATGTTCTCAAATCCTGCTTCCTGATAGGCATTTGGCTTATCGATGGCATCATTTTGTATTTCTATTTCACCCTGTTTGAAATGAAGTGTGATTGCTACACCGGACGTGCCCTCTTTTATAACTACACTAGCCTTTAATTTCTCGATTTGCTTGTAAATCTTGGGGTCCTGTAGATTCTTGTCCATCGTCTCCTTGAGCATCTTGCCCAGGCCATTAAGCGCCTCTCCTGCTTTTACCTTTACTTCTTTCATGTGTCACCTCCTCAAATTAATAACTTCCCTGCGTTCGGATACCAGATCCTTGTTGCTGCCGTATGTTCTAATGCTACCTCTCATATTAGAGCGAACGCTCTCTCTATAGGTGTCCAATTATACCATCATCTGTCAACATTAGAAAAGACTGACTGACTGATTGACTGCCAAAAAGACTGCCAGGTATTGACATCCCCTTCCTGTGCACATAGAATACCATCAAAACTTATTTAGGGAGGTACCGCATGCTTTGGGGTACATTAGATTGGTTAAACGCATACATGGAGAAACTCAATTCATACAAAGCTTATGAGGACGCGGCCAAGACGTGGGAAGGCGATTTCTATTTCATTACCGAGGCGGGCGGGGCGGGCAAGGAACCGAGTTACATGTACTTGGACCTCTGGCACGGCAAATGCCGCAAAGTGGACATCGTCACCGAAGCAACCAAGGATAAATACAAGCCCGAATTCGTTGTACAGGGTTCCATTCCAACCTGGAGAAAGGTAGCCGAAAAGAAGGTGGACCCCATCCAGGCCATCGTCACACGCCAGCTTAAGCTCACAGGCAACATGGGCAAGGTCCTGCGCGCGGTGAAGGCGGCCCAGGAACTGGTCACCACCGTCACGATGGTAAAGACTGAGTGGCCCGAATAGTTTACAGCGCATTTTAAATAAAATTTTCTCCGGTATCTATACCGAGTAGGAGTTGTTATGCAGTTTTTTGGCGTTCCCTTTACCGTTTTTGGAGACGATTCCCTGCAATACCTGAACACTATCGAGGGCAAGCGTGCATTCATTGTCACTGATAAAAATATCATCAAACTCGGCCTGGCCGACCTGGTTACTACCGAACTCAAAAAGGCCAATATCGAGTACAAGATATTCGACGGGGTCGAGCCTGACCCCTCTATCAAAACCGTAGAAAAGGCTACCGCTATAGCCAAAGACTTCAAGCCGGACTGGTTCATCGGGCTGGGCGGGGGATCACCCATGGACGCCTCCAAATCTGTGTGGGCCTGTTACGCCGCCGGCATAGGCCCGTTGGATATATCACCATCTGAGATCTATGACCTCAGGGCCAAGGCGCGCCTGATCTGTATCCCCACCACCAGCGGCACGGGCTCCGAGTCAAGCTGGTGTATCATTCTCACCGATACCGAGCGGGAACGCAAGGTGTCGCTTGGCTCCTACGAGACAC
Organism: uncultured Dehalococcoidia bacterium; assembly: GCA_903929005.1. GTDB lineage: Bacteria > Chloroflexota > Dehalococcoidia > GIF9 > UBA5629 > CAIMUM01. Next base: position 7,842 of record CAIYTC010000045.1, read on the forward strand.
TGCCTGATATCGCAATTCTCGACCCCCGCATGGTCATGGGCTTGCCGCCGCAGATAACCGGCGATACCGGCATAGACGCCCTCTGCCACGCCATCGAAGGTTATGTTTCCACCTGGCGCAGCTTATTCACCGATGGTCCGGGCCTGGTGGCCATAAAGCTCGTATTTGAAAACCTCAAGAAGGCCTACGACGACGGCAAGAATGAGGATGCCCGCAAGGCGATGATGTGTGCCGCCTCCATGGCCAGCGCCTGCTTCATAAATGGCATGGCCGGCCTCGGCCACAGCACCGGACACGCTATCGGCGGGCTCTTCCATACGCCCCATGGGAGGGCTGTCGGCCTCTTCCTGCCTTACACCATGGAATACCTGATCAATGGCTCCGACAAAACCGCCTCGCGCTACGCCGAGATAGCACGCTTCTGCAACATCTCGCGGGATAACGACGATAAGAAATGCGCCAAAGCGCTGGTTGATGCGGTGCGCAAGTTAGCCAAGAGCGTAGGCCAACCGCTGGCCTTCAAGGATACCAACATCAAGCGCGAGGAATACATCAAGCAGATGGAAGGCCTGGTAGACCGCTCGATCAACGAGCTCATGACAAGCGCAGTCACCCGCGTACCCGAGAGCGAGGACCTGGAGAAGCTGTTCACCTATGCCTATGATGGCAAATCAGTTGACTTCTAGTGAAACTGTTAGGGCGGGCCTTCAGGCCGGCCGTTTGGAATAAAATAGAAAAGGAGGGGCCTTTATGAACGGGTTTATGGGCAAGATACTGGTAGTTGACCTTACCAGGAAGGAGCTTGAAGACGAGCCGCTGAATGAGCAGTACGCGCGCGATTTCATAGGCGCCGGCGGCATCGCCTGCCGCTACTTAGTTGACCTGACCGACGAAAAGACCGACCCGCTGGGCGCGGATAACCCGCTCATCTTCATGGCCGGCCTGCTCACCGGCACCGGCGGCCCCAGCTTTACGCGCTGGGTAGCCGTGTCACGCTCACCGTATACAACTTACTACGGTGAGGCCAACGGCGCAGCCTATTTCGGCACCGAGCTGCGCTTCTCCGGTTACGACGGCATCATCGTTAAGGGAAAATCCGACAAGCCCGTCTATCTTTACATCAAGGATGGCAAGGCCGAGATTAAGGACGCCTCAGTGTTGTGGGGCAAGACTACCAGCCAGACTATTGCTGCCATCCGCAAGGAATACGACGACCAGCGCACGCGCGTGGCCTGCATCGGCCACGCTGGCGAGAATCAGGTCCTCTTCGCTAACATCATGACCGAGGACGGCCACAGCGCCGGGCGCACCGGCATGGGCTGCGTGATGGGTTCCAAGAAGCTTAAGGCCATCGCAGTCCGCGGCAAGGCCAGGATACCCATGAAAGATGCGGAGAAGTTCAGGGAGGTTGCACGCGCCGCCATGGAGGAGGTTAAGACCGGTTTCATCACCCAGGTATTCAAAGATGCGGGTACCGCCAGTTGGGTGGATAGCGCCTTAGTGTATGGGGACGCAACATCCAAGTATTACACTATCGCAGCTATGCCGGAGGCGACCGATATCAGCGGCGTCACGCAGGCAGAGAAATATCAGGTAGGCAATACCGCCTGCTTCGGCTGCCCGATCGGCTGCCGCAAGGTGCTGCACATCAAGGATGGCCCCTATAAGACGGAGAAGCCCACCGAGGGCCCTGAGTATGAAACATGCATGGTCATGGGACCTCAGTTAATGATAGCCGATATGGGAGCGGTTAATCATATGAATGTCCTGATGAACGATTACGGATTCGACACGATGAGCAGCGGCGCCAGCATCGCGTTTGCTTTTTACCTTTACGAAAAGGGCATTATAAACAGCAAAGACACGGGCGGCCTGGAGCTAAAATGGGGAGACATCAATACGGCCATCGAGCTTATCCATCTGATAGGCCAGAATAAGGGCTTCGGCAAAATACTCCAGGAGGGCACCAAGCGGATGGCCACCAGGTACAATCGCCCCGGTGAGGCCATGCAGGTCAAGGGCCTGGAATTCCCCATGCACGATCCACGCGCATACAGTGGTATGGGCCTGGGATATGCAACTGCAGCCAGGGGCGCCTGCCATAATAAGGCTGACTATTATCTGGTTGAAAATGGCATGGGCAACCCCGATCTGGGACTAAATCCGGGCGACCGCTTCGGCGACGATAAGGCTCAGCCTGTAGTGACTTTACAGGACTGGCGAGCGCTCTGTGATGCCCTCGGCATTTGCCATTGGGCTCTGATGTCCACTCAATTGATCGTCGACATGATCAACGCTTCTACCGGATGGGAAATAGACCAGGACGCTATACTAAAAGCTGGTGAACGCATATTCCAACTTTCACGGTCTATGACCTGCAAATACGGCGTCACGCCCAAGGATGATCAATTACCCGAGATAGCTATGCGACCGATACCCGACAGCGGCCAGGAGGGGCACGTGCCCAACATGGCTAAGATGCTGCCCGAATATTACGCGATACGCGACTGGGACAAGGCCACCGGTAAGCCCAGCAAAGCCCGCATGGAAAAGCTGGGCATGGGTGCGCTGGCAGGCAAGTTTGGAATAAAATAGTAATGTAGGGGCGTTGCTGTAGCGGCGTTGCTTTAGCTGCGCCCAGGCCAAGATTGTCTTTGCGAGGGTGAGCCGAAGCTGCGAGCCGAAGGCGTGGCAGGCAGCGACGAAGCAATCTGACCGCCGCGTACAGATTGCCGCGCCCTCCGGGCTCGCAATGACGTTTTTGCATTCATCAGCTGCGCCCGCTCTTGCGGCTTTTTGCTATAATCAGCATACATGCTAACCAGGGTAACCAGGGACGGCCGCTCGATCATTGCCGAGCCTTCCAAGTGCGCCGGCTGTGTCACCTGCATGTTGCGCTGTTCTTTCCGCATTGACAGTAAATTCAGCCTCTCCCGCTCACGCATTCGTGTGGAAAGGCAGTCCGGACGCGCCGATGAGTTTGCCGTCAGCTTCACCACGGATTGCGACGCCTGCCTCATCTGCGCCCGCTACTGCCCCTACGGCGCACTGATTGCCACTAAAGAGGAACAGGAAGTATGACATGCAGATAGGCGGCTATGCCGGCAATATACTTTATGTAAATCTCACGGATGGCAGCATCCGCAAGACGCCGCTGGACGAGGAGGTAGTGAAGGAGTGGATAGGCGGCGCCGGCATCAACACAAAACTGGCAATTGACCTGATACCGCCGGGCACAGATGCGCTCTCCCCGCGCAACGCTATCATACTGGGCACGGGACCCTTCAACGGCACCTTCATCCCGGGCGCTTCGCAGACCATGTCTATTTACAAATCCCCGCTCAACGGCGCCTTCCCGCAGAGCAATGGCGGAGGCAATTTCAGCCTCTTTCTCAAGTCTTCCGGCTACGACCACCTGGTTATCAGCGGCCGCTCACCCTGGCCGGTATATTTAACCATCGAGGACGACAACGTCGGCCTGCGCCACGGCTCCGATGTCTGGGGCCTGGACGGCTATGACGCAACGGATGAATTGAGGCTGCGTCATTCCCCCTGCAGCGTCATACCCATCGGCGTCGCCGGGGAAAGGCAGGTGGCCATCTCCGTGACGCATATAGATAAGGTAGGCTCCATCGGCTCGGGCGGACTGGCCGCCCTGATGGGCTCCAAGAACCTCAAGGCCATCGTGGCCTGCATGGGCAGCAGGACGGTCGAAGTCGCCGAGCCCGACCGATTGAAAAGGCTGGTCGAGGAGATACTGGAGAAGGTTAACGGCTACCACCTGCGCCCCGCCATGATGGACGGCGGTTCCATGGCCATGACTAAGGAATGGATACCTCCCGGCATCGTTTCACGCTGCTCATCGGAGCTTATCCCCTACCCGGCTGATATGGGCGCACTGAAGCCGCAACTCTATGAATTGCATAAAGCCGCCCGCAAAAAAATCGCCTGCGCCACCTGTCCCATGTCGGATAAGGACCGCATCGACCTGCCTAATGGCAGGACAATCTACGATACAGCCGTCTTTATGGAGATGGCAGCCATGACTTACCCTCCCGCCCTGGGCCATGCCTCCGAGGGCAGCACGGCCGAGAGGTATGCCCTGGCCCTGCAGTATTACGATGAGATCAACCGACTGGGGCTCGACCGTGTCTACAGCTTCCAGGGGCTAGCAGATTTCGTCATTACCCTTTACGAACAGGGCATCATTACCAGGGCTGACACCGGCGGGCTCGAGCTCGACCGCAGCTATGATACGCTCTTAAAACTGGTACGTGTAACGGCCAGCCGTGAAGGTTTTGGAGAGCTGCTGGCGGACGGCGTCCTGAGCGCGGCGCACAATATAGGCAACGGCGCTGAGGAACTTGTCCAGAACGTGGTAAAGGGACAATTCATAGCCTTCGACCCCCGCATGAGCGGCTTCCTGCCCATGCACCTCGGCATGCTGGTGCATCCCGGCCGCACGCTGGGAATCGCTGCCGCTATGGGCGCACCCTCTTACAGTCCGGGTTGGCCGCTCCCTGAGCTGATCAAGCATGCTGAACGCTGCGGAGTGCCCGCCGAAGATATGGCAAGGCTTTTCACCCGCGACTCCTTCAACCTGGGGAGATTAGCCAAACACGGCGAAGACTTCTTCGGCCTCTTCAATATGCTCGGCCAGTGCCACCGCCTCTACATATCGCGCTTCTACAGCATGCAGACGCTGGCCTCTTTATATTCGGCGGTGACCGGCATCAGGGCTTCAGCCGCGGACCTCAAGTCGGCCAGCAGCCGCATGTGGAACGCCTGGCGGGGACTGAACGCGGCCGCAGGTTATACCCGCCGGGATGACCTGCCGCCTGACGTGTGGTTCAAACCGCTGAAAAGCCCGGACCGTGAATACCGCCTCTACGACTATTTCCTCAAGCGGGAGCTATCTCGTGGCGATGTCGAAAATTACCTGGACGAATATTACGATGAGCGGGAGACAGGCTGAAGAGCATTGCTCTCGAATTTAGTCTGGCAAGAGCAAATTACCTGTCTTTGTATTTTTCCGTTTTCCCGCTTGCTTTATCCCTTACCTGGAATCCCACCGACTGCGCCAGTAATGTGTTCATATACTGGTTCAGACTGATATCCTCAATACTTGCCCTTTCCGAAAGCAGTTTGTGCAACGTCGGAGAAAGCCTGAGACTTATCTGGCCACTATATTCCCTGGAAACCGGTCCGGGTATCTGATTACCAAGTTCGATGCTGGTCTCCAGCCATTCACGCTTAACGGTTTTAATCTCCTCTAAAGCTTCCTTAGGCGTATCCCCATGTATCGCGCAATATGGCAACTCCACAACCCTTGCCACCCAATAAGCGCCGTCACCGTCATCCCACGGCTCAAGCGCTATGTTATATGGCAGGCTATCGTAATAATCCAAATCTTCTATTTTCTTCGTTTTCATTTCGCACCTCTGCGTGGGTATCGTTAATACCAGTTATATACTTCCTGATTGCGCTGAGATTGCTTCGTCGCTGACTGCCACGCCTTCGGCTCGCAGCTTCGGCTCACCCTCGCAATGACAGACACAAAAATGTCATTGCGAGGCCGAAGGCCGCGGCAATCTGTCCGTTAGTGGCGTACAAAAATGTCATTGCGAGGCCGAAGGCCGCGGCAATCCTGTGATCGGTGGTGCGCTGCCACAAGATTGCTTCGCTACGCTCGCAATGA
>CAIYTC010000046.1 GCA_903929005.1 uncultured Dehalococcoidia bacterium
AGCTATGCCATTATTCGTGAGCCATTTAAAGTATGCCTGATAATCATGGCCAATAGTAGCCGAGACTAAGGGATTTTCCCCCATGAGAGTAAGTGCGTAAGCAATATTGCCTGCCGTGCCGCCAAATCTCTCCTTCAGTCCATCCACCTGGAAACAGACATTTAATACATGTATCTTTTCGGGGAGAATATGGTCAGAAAAGTAGCCTGGGAAAACCATAATCCTATCGTATGCCAGTGACCCACAGACGATGACCTTTATATTCATAAACCTCTTTATATTACCTCGAAATCACCGTTCATTATATCACCCTGCTTTACTGCGCGAAAAAAAGCAATAGTCTGGCGGGGCAGTTGGATGCTTTCCAAATCATTCTGTTATAATAATTAGCTTTTATAAAAAGCGGATGTACCATCAGGCATGGCATTGAGAAAGGAAAACAATAAGGGACGAGGATAGCCGAATTATGAAATACGATATTAAAGACCTCAAACATGCCTCCGAAGGCAAGCTGCGCATCGAGTGGGCCGGTCACCAGATGCCCGTGCTCAAGCTGATACAGGAACGCTTCGCTAAAGATAAGCCCTTCAAGGGCATCCGCATCTCGGGCTGCCTGCATATCACCTCCGAAACCGCCAACCTGGCCTTCGCCCTGAAGGCAGGCGGGGCAGACCTGGTGCTCTGCGCCTCCAACCCGCTCAGCACGCAGGACGACGTGGCTGCTGCCCTGGTTAAGCAAGGTTTCCCTATGTTCTGCATCAAGGGGGAGGACAACAAGACCTATTACCAGCATATTATGGCCGCCCTTGAGCATAAGCCTCAATTAACCATCGACGACGGCGCCGACCTGGTCAGCACCATCCACCAGGAGAAGACCTCCCTGCTGCCCTCTGTTATCGGTGGCACCGAGGAGACCACCACCGGCGTTATCAGGCTCAAGAATATGGCTAAAGCGAAGAAGCTCAAGTACCCGATCATCGCGGTCAACGACGCCAAGACCAAGCATTTCTTCGATAACCACTATGGCACCGGACAGAGCACCATCGACGGCATCACCCGTGCCACCAATGTACTCTGGTCGGGCAAAATAGTGGTAGTGGCCGGCTACGGCTTTTGCGGCCGCGGCGTGGCGCGCCGCGCTTCCGGAATGGGCGCACGCGTTATCGTTTGCGAGATAGATCCCATAATCGCCCTGGAAGCAGCCATGGACGGCTTCCAGGTTATGCCACTGCTGGATGCCGCCGAGTCGGGCGATGTATTTATCACCCTGACCGGCAACCGGCACATCCTGGACAAGGCGCATTTCGCCAGAATGAAGGACGGCGCCATCCTGGCCAATAGCGGGCATTTCAATGTTGAGATAAACATCCCCGCCCTGGAAGCTCTGTCCAAATCCCACCGCCGCACCAGGCAGTTTGTGGATGAATACGTGCTGGCCGATGGCCGCCGCGTTTACCTGCTGGGCGAAGGACGGCTGATTAACCTGGCCGCCGCCGAAGGCCATCCC
>CAIYTC010000047.1 GCA_903929005.1 uncultured Dehalococcoidia bacterium
ACGTGCCCGCCGCGGAGAAGTTCAACGGAATGCTTTCGCCCTGCCCCAACTCACGTGCGCCCATGGACCACGTGTAGATAGCATTTTCAGGCACCTTTTCCCCTGCGGCCACGAAGCGGTATGACGTCTTAGGCCGGCCTTTCCCGGACGCTATATCAGGCGGCGGGATAATGCCCACTGTTGCCACTGTTCCAGCCGGCTTAACCAGGTATTGGATAGTCCTGGTCGCCACAGTATTGCCCTGCTTATCGGATGCCGTCACTTTCACACTATATTGTCCTTCGCCGGCATATTTGTGAGCTACAGGTGTCTCTATTTTTATCGTACTTACTCCAGCCTTATCGCCATAATTCCAGTCAAACACGGCATTTTTCCGGACATGGCCTTTTGCGGTGAAAGTGACGGACTGGCCTGCGGTGGCAGTGGCCGGGTTGGCGTTGATATCAATATATTCCTTCTCAATTTCAAACCGGGTGGAGCCTTCCTTTTTACCTTTGCAGCCATTTATGTCCCAGGAGGCCGTCACTTTTACCGTATAGACGGCGGGACCGGGAAGAGGAGGAGTAAAACGGCCTTCCCGTCCGGTGTCCCCGGAACTGTCCCAAACATACGTGGCGCTCGTGGGGACGTATTCCGGCTCAACCGAAAAGGTGTATGTGTCACCCATGACGCCTTTTTCGCCCTGCTTGAGTTCCTTCGGGCCTGTAATGGTCAGTTTTGGCTGACCGATTATAGCCGTTGCCGTCGCTTCTATACTTTCTGACTGGCCGGCTACCTCCCAGGATGCCGTAGCCTTGACGATATGGTCCCCGGCGCTACTAAATTTGTGTGTGAGCGTATCTGCCGTGGAATCCGCTTTATTCCCATCAACAGTCCAGGCATACGTTGTGCCGTCCGGCATCTGTTCGTGTATTGCCACGAATTTGTAGTCAGTGCATACTATGCCGTTCGTCCCGGATGGCAGATCACTTTCGATGCTCAGTGAAGGATCCACTTTATCTTCAAGAAAGACTGTCGGCGTCTGGAGTGAATCGCAAGTTGAAAAAATATACAGGTCATCGCCGGCGCCGATCTTGATTTCACCCAGCTTCAGGGGATGGCCCAAATCGCCGCCGCCTGCCGGCGCATCGTCCCGCCATGTAAGCGTCGGTTTAAAATTAAAAGTCGGCTGGCGTTTGCCATCTTTGAGAACAAATAAATCAATGCGGCTGTAATATATGTCCGGCGCGGCGATGCTCACCAGGAAAGTGCGGCCGCCGCTGTTGCCAATTTCCGGCCTTAAGCCCAGCACCCCGCAAGTCAGCCCAAGTGGATGGCGGAATGCAAAACCCCCGCTATTTTCGGAAAGAGACAGCGCGGTGGGAGTCATCGCTCCCATCGGGCTTTTCTCATCCATCACGAGGTATTCTGCAAATCGATTGTAATACTCATTCAATGAGGGTTCGTCCAGGGACCTGCGAGAGAATAGCTGCGCCTGGAGATAGATATCCAGTCCTTCCGACGGCGATGAATCCGTGGCGGTGGAATTATAGAGGGGGACAAACTCCAACCCATGCTCATTGTAGAGGAAGTCGTAGAAAAAGGCATTCTTATAGCGGTGCAGTGTATCCCCGAACACGTCGTACAACACGCCGGTTCTTGTCTCGCTGCCAAATGGCGCCCACGAATAGAAATCCTGAGCCAGGTAACCGCTGGTTATCTGCTTGTGGGTCGGCACTGCATGATCGGTAGCTAATTTAAATGCGGCGTACTCCGCCGTGCTGTCCATCCACCATTCCGACCGCGTGTCGCCAAATGTAAAAGCCGCCATAAATGCCCTGGTGAACCCCCAATATTGCCTGAACTGCATAGCGTGAAACATCTCATGGCTTATCGTTTCCGGGAGGTCATCGGTTAAGGCCAGCCCATCTCCAATGTCAATGTTCCCGGTCAATGTGCTGTATTGGGGGTCTATATCCTCTGGGTCGACGTAGATTAGAAACGCCAAAACGTCAGTGGAATAATATGGCGGTTGGATTATGCCTCCGCTGAGAACGGAATCCTTATTTAAATAGTTGTAGCTTACAAATGTAATACTCTTCTGCAAGGGCTCTGTATTGAAATTGTCCCGGTATACATTCCACGCATGGTCCGCAAAATAGCCCATGTCCACAATATATGTTGGCACATCCGGGTTATCCGTATAATAATGTCTGTCGTCAGCAGGAATCTTGCCCGCGTATTCGATCAGACTTCGGCGGTTCCTAATTTTGGGGTCGGAATCCAGCGATGCAAATTCTTTAGCCGTTTCAATGGGCCATTCGTAGGTGGCTGCGTCCTTTAGTCCCTGGTTCTTTTTAGCCATAATGCTGTCATACTGGGCTTTTAACTCCAGATACCTGGCCGCTCCGGGTGTCCAGAAGCAAAAAGGATAATAAATAACGGCACAATGTTCGGTTATCAGCACATTTCGATAATCATTACATTCAACCAGCAGCCACAGGCCATTGTGCTGAGTCAGCGCCGTTATTGTGCCGGCACTTGAATCTACTTTTGAGGCAACAGGCAGCCAGTGCTGTGTTATATTATCAAAACAAGCAACTCCCAATGCCATCTCCGGCGGCCTGTCTCCTTTAATCAAGGCAGAATCATACTTGAATTTGAATGCTAAATTGCTATTGAATTCATGTTGCTTCTCGAAGCTAATATCGTATACTGCAAGCCGTGTTTCACCGGGAGAGCATGGGGGAGAGTTATCGACACTGGAGACGACCAGGTTTTGTTGCTCCTTCAGTTCGCCACCCGGGATGATTACCTGAAGAATGTCACCGCAATTTAGGGA
>CAIYTC010000048.1 GCA_903929005.1 uncultured Dehalococcoidia bacterium
GATGAGGAGAAAATGACCCGGTCAGAGCCGGCGGTCTGCGCCTGGATGACAGGTATCATAACGGGAAAACCATCCGCTCCGGTATAGGACAGGAATTTAAGGTTATCCATCTTATCCAGCAGCCTGATGGTGAAAGGGTTAAGCACCGCCTTCCCTGTACCTTTACCGGCCAGCGTTTTAGCTATTATGGTCTTGACGGCAGCCTGGATAACGCTTCCCATAGGTAGAGGCTCTTTGCCCTGGTGTTCCAGCAGGTCCATGTAGTAAACGGTGTGTATGCCAAAATAGGCGTTATAGCGGAACATCGGTGTATTGTTGAGCAGGTCATACTCTTGGCCCTCTTTAGCCGTACGGGTAAAATTAGCCTTGCCCCGCCACAGGTTCTTATCAAGCGTCATGATAAGGAAGCCTGCCTTAGGGTTTTTCAGGATGTTTACTTTGCTCATCCCCTCGGCAAATTGCCCCCAGAACATTTCGCTGGTGGAGCTTGCCTGCAGCGTGGAGATCATCGTAATATGCGGCAGCCCTTCCGCGTTCACGGTGGCCAGCAGCCCGATCTTCATCTCGGGCTTGAAGCTCTCAATGTCCTGTTCTGAAAAAACCTTGTAGACCTGTTTCTGTTCCTGCATCTCTGGCCTCCTTCATATGTTTCAGTTTTCTATCCTGGCAGCCCCGGTGACGGATATCTTATCCGCGTCCGGCCCGGAATCTCGTGCGATCTGCTCGAAGTCCGCCATTTCCTGTTTGCTCAGCAGCTGTGTAGAAGCATATTGCCATTCCATGTCCAGCCGGCGGTACTTGTCGCGGCAAAGGTTATTGAACGCGCACAGCTCCCAGCGCTGCATGACTGTCTCCAGGTTGCGGCGAATAAAGCCGCCTATCCTTGTGATAGTCTCACGGTTGGCAGTCGCAGCGGGTACCAGAGGTGTGCGCATCCAGAGTGTCTTGCCGGGATGCGCCACCATGTAATCACGTATGAAAATCAGGTTATCGAGTATCCCGCGGTTATCCTGCCCCGTCCACTCCCTGTGCTTCAGGGGGTCAATCTCTTTAAGGTCGTAGAGTATCAGGTCGGTAAAGGGCAAAACCTGCTCCAGCGCAGCGATTGAGCACAGGCCACAGGTATCGATGGCGGTGCTGATACCGTTTTCCTGGAGCTTGCGCAGCAAATTAGCCGTAAACTCCGGCTGCATGAGGGGTTCGCCGCCCGAAAGCGTTACTCCGCCGCCCGACTTTTCGTAATAGACTTTATCCTTGATGAGTTCCGATAGCAGTTCCTCTAAACCCACCTCCTTGCCCAGCGCCTCCTGGGCGCCTGCCGGGCATTCTTCAGCGCATTTGCCACAGGCCTTACAGGTTGCCCTGTCCCTGGTAATGCCGTCTTTTGTCTTCACCAGGCAGCCATTGGGGCAGGCCTTGATGCAGATGCCGCAGCCGATGCAGCGGATCTCCATCCAGTGCAACTGGCGCCTGTGCGAGATGCTTTCCGGGTTATGACACCATAAGCATTGCAGCGGGCAGCCCTTAAAGAAAACGGTCGTACGTATGCCCGGGCCGTCCTCAGTGGACAGCCTCTGGGTATGCAGGATAAGTGCCCTATCGCTGCTGGTACTCTGCCTGAGAAGCTCTTCCTCAACAGCGGCGGATACAGGAGCTTGCTCTATTCTCATAGTGGGTGTTAACTACATCCTGTGGCTTTCACGGGCTATGATCTCGTTCTGAAGCTCGCGGCCGATGGAGGTGAAGTAAGCGTTATATCCCGTGACGCGCACCAGCAGGTGGCGGTAGGCGTCGGGGTTCTTTTGGGCATCCCTGAGTATATCGGCGTCTATCATATTTATCTGCAGGGCGCTGCCGCCGTTTTCCGTGTAGCTGCGCAGGAAGGCCGTGAATTTCGCTTTATGCTCGGGGTCACGCAGCAGGGAAGGGTTGAAGGTCATGGTGTGGCTGGCGCCGTTGGGCAGCACACTCACATATCCTTCCCAGTCGCCCTTGCCGGCGGGGTCCTTGCCGCCCATCACTTTGCCGACCGAGTTAACATTGGCAGTCGGGCCATTGATGTCAGCGCCGTCACTGGGGCAGATGGCATTGGAAAGGAACTTGCCCTTGGGCCGGCCGTCGGGGCTGGCCGGCAGGATGTAACCGTCGCCTACCCAATAGTTCCAGGAGAGCATACCGGGGCGGAATTGCTTGCCGGTTAGCGGGGTCTTGTATTTCCAGGACTCATCGGTCCACAGATTCATGACTTTTATAGCCAGATCATCGGCCTGGTTGTCATCCCTGCCGTACTTCAGCGTCTTGTTAAGGGCCTTGGCCTGCAGGACCTCGTGTCCCACCCAGTTATCCTTAAGGGCCAGAATAAGCTCTTCCATAGAGCACTCTTTCTTTTCGAAGACCAGGTTCTTTACAGCCAACAGCGAATCAACAGTGGTGGCGAAGGTCACCGCTTCCAATGTAACGAAGTTCAGCTCGGGGCCGCCCTCGTTGACATCAATAGCTTTGTCGATGCAGCCCCTGACCATGCAGGACAAGTAGGGTGTGCGGAAGTACCTGGCGCGGATGCTGTCTGTCCGGCCGTATAAATCAGCAGCCCTCTTAATTATAGCCGTTGTCTGTTTTGAGTAGGCACTCCAGAACTCGTCCCAGGACCTGAATTGAGTGGCATCGCCTGTGGCAATTCCCCAGCGGGTTGACGGTTCTTTTTTACCGGTCATGGGATCTGTCCAGGGTACCAGGTCGTAGCCGCCGGTGAGGGCGTGCTCGACAGCTTTGAGCAGGTTGAGATTGATGTCGACTGTGCCGGAACGGTCGTTGCCGCACATGGTGTTCTCAAGGCAGCCGACGGGCGCATAGTCGAAGACATTATCAGCGTTGATCAATTTCTCGGCCTTTGCCATTCTCGCCTCCCGCAGCATGCCGGCGATGGAGCGTTCGTCGAAATTGAGCAGGAAGGGTGAGCCCTGGCTGGTGGCGATCATATCCACCAGCTTGTCCAGCAATTCAGTGGGGCTGTGACGGTGCAGGCGGACGTTGGGCTTGGGCTCAAGCAGGGGGCTTAGCTCATCGATAACTTCCAGCATGCCGTAGGTGAGATCGTTGGTCAGGTCAACACCGCCCTTGCCCAGGCCCGACATTGTGATGAGCTGGCCGAAGCCGGCGGTGATGCCCTGGTTGCCGCCGGTGCGGATCATGGCGTCGTAAGCATAGTTACAGTGTATCCAGAAGCACTTCAGCAGCTCTTTGCCGAATTCCCTATCCAGGCCTTCGTCGAGGGATTTCTTCCAGTAGGGATGGAGATACTGGTCGATGCGGCCGAAGGAGACCCCGGGTCCCGGGTAATTCTCCTCGCTCATCACCAGCATATGGGTGATCCACAGCGACTGCAAGGCCTCCCAGAAGTTTCTTGCCGGCTCCCAGGGCACATGGCGCAGCATTTCCGCCATCTTAGTCAGCTCGGCCTTACGTGCGGGGTCAGTCTCCTTTGAGGCCAGCTCAAGGCAAACCGTGCTGTACTCGAAGGCGACATCGCGTGCCAGGGTGGCAGCCACCAGCATGGCCTTGATCTGGCTGCCCTTTTTGCCGGCGTACTCGCTCTGGGACAGCGAGGCCAGCTTGCGGTTTAATTCCTCGTGTACGCCCTTCCAGCCATCACGCAGGATGCGCGGGTAATCGGGGATCAGGTGCCCGCTGGTAGCGCCGGCATTGCCGTAGCCGTGGTTGTGAAACCACAGTTCGGCCGCCCGGGCCCCTTTCTGGCCGTAAACGGCTTTAGAATATGCTTTTGTCTCCTTTTCCGTGAAACATTTTGAGGTCTGTATGTTGAAGCGTCCGCCGGCGATGAGGTCGCCCGGTAGCACTTCGTGGGGCAGGTAATAGACCATGACTTCCTTGACGAACCAGGCCTGGCGTTCGGGCAGGCTCCACTCCCAGAAACCCTCTGCAAGCTCTACCTTGTGAGAGGCCTGCTGGAAGGCTCCGGTAAAGGTGGGGAAGAAGGTGTAGGTCTCCGGTACTATGTAGAAATTCCCCTCCTGGTACTGGATGTCCCAGGGTGTGCCGGTCGTGAACCCGACGAACTCGTTGTTCCACTTGCGGTCGTTGCCCTGGAAATAGTAATCGCGTAGCCATTGCATACGCGGGGAGAGGTTCTTCGGTTCCTTGATCGAGTACTTCGGCGTTCCACAACTCTTTGTAGTCATCATGCCCTCCTTGGCCTAAATTATTGCTTAATTCCTCTTGTATAGCGGTTATCAATTAAGGTCTAACTGTTATTTTAAGTTATCTACGGGTTTTGTCAACCACCTTTATCACGTTTGAGGTGTGGGCGGCGTGTGCATTATACTTGCGTAACAAATTTCTGTGATTTAAAGATGACCCAATTCACACAGACCATATGTTTTAACTTATGATTTTTATCATGGATTAACATAGATACCGATGAATACGTCATATCAACAGGTACCATTTAGTAGCAAACTTCCAGTTAAATCAAGCATTGAAAACTCGTATGATAACCAGACACCATGTAGGCGGTATCCTGGCCGAAGAGATACCTGAAAAATTAGGGGGTTGTTTTTTCGCAGGCGTTAAAAGTTCAAAGCGGTTATTTTTAGCATATTTGAGTTATAATTATATTATATTCACAAAGACCGGAAGCTTCAGGGAAAGGAGATAAAACCATGGAAATTTTAGAAAAGAACATTAACAATATAGACGTTGTATCTCTGTCCGGAAGACTTGATGCTTACTCGGCAGGTGATTTAGAAAAAAAATTGGACTCCCTCTTTGAAGCTGCCCATATTCAGTTAATAATAAATTTCGAGCAGTTGGAGTATATAAGCAGTTCGGGACTTAGGGTTCTACTTGCAGCATTAAAAAAGGTAAAGAGACAACACGGCGATATAAAGTTAGCTTGTCTTAAGCCTAATGTAAAGGAGGTGTTTAACATCGCCGGATTCACGCAAATTTTCAACATATTTGATACTGTGGAAACAGCCTCCAAGGGCTTTGAAAATGCCTGATATACTTATAATATCCGTCTCCGCTACTAAAAGACAACTCGATCGGAAAACATGACTGTTACGGTCACTGACGTACTTATAGAACTGTTTAAAACTGCTTGTGTAGTTATCGCGTTCACCTACGTTTTAACCCGCACCAAACTCTTCACCGATGTCCTTGACAAACGCTTCACACCGGTAAACCGGTTAATACTCATTATACTTTTCGGTGCTCTGTCCATATTCGGCACCTACGGTGGCGTAAAATTACCTTCTGATGCCATAGCTAATATCAGAGATCTCGGTCCTATGATTGCAGGGATCACATGCGGCCCGTTAATCGGTCTCGGTGCAGGTTTGATAGGCGGTATACATCGCTATTTCATGGGTGGATTTGTGGCTGTACCCTGTGCTTTGAGCACCATAATAGCCGGTCTACTGGGTGGCGCGATTTATCGGTTTAAAAGAGGAGAGTTCGTCGCAGTTTGGCAGGCAATACTTTTTGCTATTTTTATGGAATCATTGCATATGGGGTTGACGCTATTGATAGCCAGGCCATATGAGGAGGCACTTGGAACAGTTAAAGAGGTTATTCTGCCTATGAATGTTGCCAATGCACTGGGTATGGCTATCTTCGCTTTTATAGTACGTAATCTGATTACCGAAAGAAGGACCGCGGTCGAAAGGGAAAGTTTTAGACGTGAACTTGAGCGAACAGAATATGAAATGGAGACCGCCAGGGGAATACAGCAAAGCTTTCTGCCTGAGTCGCCACCTCGAATAGAGGGATTTGAGCTTGCTGTTTTGAACTTGCCGGCAAGACAGGTTGGGGGAGATTTCTATGATTTCATACCTGTCTCCGAAAATGAATGGGGAATAATAATAGCTGACGTATCCGGCAAAGGCGTGCCAGCAGCTTTATTTATGGCATTATCCCGAACTCTGGTTCGCGTCAATGTTGCTGACAACATCACAGCTTCTCAAGCCATGCAGAAGGCAAACCGCATGATTTCACAGGAAGCGAAGATGGGTATGTTCGTAACCTTATTTTATGCCGTGCTGGACTCGGAGAAGAGACGGCTGAAATATGTCAATGCCGGTCACAATCCGCCCTTTGTGGTTAAAAAGAGTTCGGGAGAGGTTATCCTGTTGCGAGCCAGCGGTATTGCCATGGGCGTTATGGACGATGTTTCATTGGAGGAAAGAGAGATAAAACTGGATAGTGATGACATAGTAGTCTTCTATACCGATGGCATCACTGAGGCTATCGACAGGGGGAACGAACAATTTGGTGAGGCAAGACTGATCGAAACGATAAATCAGAATGCGGACTTGCCGGTGAAAGACTTAATTGACAGAGTAAAGGACGATGTGTTTGCCTTTGCTCAAGGTCAGCCTCAATATGACGATTTCACTTTGGTGATATTGAAGGCAACTCAGGGGTGAGCAATGACGCATGATCAACTTGAGTTAAATATTGATGCCAAGCTGAAAAACCTGTCGGTAATCGCTGATTTCATTTCCAGCTCGATGAGCCAGTTTGGCATAGAGGCGGACGACTTCGAAGTCCAAACGGCTGTGGACGAGGCGTGTACCAACATAATTAAGTATGCCTATTCCGGGGAAGGCGGCATAATCACTCTCACCTGTGAGGTGCGGGACAACGATTTCGTCGTTACCATCAGGGATAGGGGGAAACCATTTGACCCGTCCTCTGTTCCGCCATCTGACCTGGGTGCAGACCTGGATAAACGGAGAATCGGCGGGTTAGGCATATATTTGATGAGAAGGCTGATGGATGATGTCAGCTACAGTTTTGATGCTAAAAAAGGCAACACTCTGGTAATGAGAAAGACATTGACCGGGAAGAAGCAAAAGCATTAAGTAAGAATGTTGCAGGCTTTTGAGGTGAAGGATTAATAGCAATGGATGGATATTTTACGGAGTATAAAAAAAAGTTAACCACGCCGGAAAAGGCAGTTGAGGATATTAAGGATGGCAGTACCATCGTGCCTGGCATGGACAATGGTGAACCACCTGCCCTTCTGGCTGCTATTGCGGATAGGGTAAGACAGGGAGACCTGAAAAATATAAGCGTCTATTTTCTCCATCCAACAGAGCACGCGGCCACGACCATACTCGCGCCGGACCTTTGTGATTGTATCCAGGTGTATTCCTGGTTCGTTGGCCTGGCTGATAGAGCCGGTGTTAGAGTAGGGCTGAACTACTTCGTGCCCAATTATTTTCACCAGATACCGCGGCTGGTGAAAGATTTTATGCAAGTAGATATTACCCTAACCACGGTTTCTCCTTTGGATAAAGCCGGCTATTTCACATTTGGCACGGCCAATGACTACACCTCCACGGCAGCCAGGCATTGCAAAAAGCTTATTGTGGAGGTCAATGAGCACATGCCCCGCATCTTCGGAGATTCCCTCATCCACATCTCTGAGGTGGACGCCATAGTGGAAAATCACGTTCCTTTACACGAGATTAAACCGCAGGAACCCGAGGCTGAATCCGAAATCATCGGCAAATGTGTTGCTGGTATGATCCCTGATGGGGCGACTATCCAGTTGGGAGTCGGTAACGTTCCCAATGCTATTGCCCATTATCTGCTGGATCATAAAGACCTGGGAATTCACACCGAGATGTTCTGTACCAGCATGGTTGACCTGATAGAAAAAGGCGTGGTTACAGGCAGGAAGAAAACCCTGCACCCGGGGAAAAATGTTTTCACTTTTGCCCGAGGCACCAGACGGATGTTCGAATTCATGGATAATAATCCAGCTATGGAAAGCTATCCTGTCTCCTATGTCAATGACCCCATCGTGATAGCTAAAAATGAAAACATGATCTCAATCAACTCGATACTGGAAGTTGACCTTTTAGGTCAGTGCAATGCCGAGTTCGTTGGCGGCTACCAGTTCAGTGGCACAGGAGGACAACTTGATTTTGTACGAGGGGCTTTCGATTCTAAAGGTGGTAAGTCCATCCTGGCCTTCCATTCCACAGCCAGGAACGGGGATCTCTCTCGTGTTGTGCCACGCTTTGAAGCAGGGACTGTGGTTACTACTCCGAGGATGGATACCCATTACCTTGTCACTGAGTACGGGGCAGTCAATTTAAAGGGGAAATCCACTCGGGAGCGGGCTCTTGATATCCTAAGCATTGCCCACCCCAAATTCAGGGATGAGCTGCTACGGGAAGCAGAGAATATGTACTTACTTTGATAGGAGTCGTTACGACGTATCAGTCTCAAGTTAGCTTTTTAAGAGAGATGACAGAGGCTGTCTTAGGTGCCAGAAAAGAAAAATGAATATATATACCGCAGAATATAAACAGAAGTTAACTACGCCCGAAAAAGCCGCAGAAAAAATAAATAATGGCGACACAATTGTACATGGAGGGACCATATCTGAACCGCCGGCTCTTTTAGCCGCAGTTGCCGACCGCGCTAGAGAAGGCAGCTTGAAAGATATAAAGGTTTATTCTAGCCTGCCCATGGAGTATGCTGCCCGAACGGTCTTATCCCCTGACCTTTCTGATTGTATTCAAGCCTATTCATGGTTCGTGACTGCTGCAGACAGAGATCAGGTTAAGGTAGGACTCAGCTATTATGTGCCCAATTATATCCATCAAATACCGAGGCTATGCAGCGATTTCATGGATATAGACGTCGTCATCACTACTGTTTCCCCCATGGATAAGGCCGGCTACTTCACTTTTGGGGCTGTTAATGACTATACGTCTGTAGCCGCCAGAAACTGCAAAACACTTATCGTAGAGGTGAATGAAAACATGCCTCGCGTATTCGGGGACTCGCTTCTTCATATCTCCGAAGTAGCTTCTGTTGTGGAAAACCATGTTCCGCTTATAGAGATAATATCGCCAGAGCCCAAGCCTGAGGACGAAATTATTGCCACGCATATAGCGGAGATGGTTGTTGATGGGGCTACTATCGAGCTGGGGTTGGGTGGTATTCCCAACGCCATTGCACATTTGCTGGAGGGTCATAAGGATTTGGGGATTCATACCGGGGTCTTTGTCCCTGCAATGGTGGATTTAATAGAAAAAGGAGTCATTACAGGCCGGAAGAAAACCCTGCACCCGAGGAAGCATGTTTTTATGGTAGCTCAGGGAACGAAGAGGATGTATGATTTTATAAACGATAACCCCGGCATGGAGAGTTATCCTGCCTCCTACACTGAGGCCCCCTCGATAATCGCCCAAAACGACAATATGATTTCCATTAACACCATAATTGAGGTGGACCTCACCGGTCAGTGCAATGCGGAATTCCTGGCTGGCTCTCAGTTTAGCGGTACAGGCGGCCAGCTCGATTTTGTGCGTGGGGCATTTAACTCCAGGGGTGGAAAATCAATACAGGCTTTTTATTCCACGGCGAGAAACGGCAAAGTTTCCCGAATAGTAACTCGCTTTGAACCGGGCACCGTGATTACTATTCCAAGGATGGACACCCACTATCTCGCTACTGAATATGGAGTAGTCAATCTGAAAGGAAAGTCTACACGCGACAGGGCGCTGGGTATTATAAGTATCGCCCATCCCAAGTTTCGAGACGAACTGCTACGGGAAGCGGAGAACATGTACCTTATTTGAGTAAAGACAACCCTCCAGACGCGTTCCGATTAAGACTGTAAAACTGGCGTTCAACATAAGGCTGCAGTTTCGCAGTTCTAATGACCACAGTGGGCCTATTTTATTTTTGTGCGATAATAAAATCATCCAGGGTCTTCGCCGTCAAAGTTTGGACCTGATCAACTCCCCGTCCGGTAAGATTTAAGGCTACTTTAAATATGACATCTTCATTCGGAGCTTCAAATATGTTGATGAAGTCATACTGTCCCAGAGTGGCATATTGGGCCAGAATTTTTACCCCCATGGCCTCAATCGCGCGGTTGTTGGCTTTAATCCGTGCAGGGTCTTCTTTGATAGCTTTTCTTCCTTCAGAAGAAACATTAGTGAGCGCAATGTAGATTGGCATAACCCCCCCTCAAATTAAATTTTGCTAATATCTTGACCAGATTTGCCTGATGGCAGTATAGAGTTTAGCATAAATCAACCAAGCCAGGCGCTTTAATAATACCTGTCTATAAGGGATACTTACGTTTTGTATTTAGGGATGAACATACATACCCATGTTTGTTAAATGACATTAAACACACCTGCACGGCAACAGGGCGGCGACATCTGTCGCCGCCCTGTTGTATATATAATTTCAAAGAAGGTTCTATTTCTCGGCCAGCAGTTGATCGTCCTTTACCCTCTCCATATCGGCGGGATAGGGCCTGGAGGCTATTAAGTAGCATATTCCGCCCAGGATGCCGCCTA
The DNA here is from genome assembly GCA_903929005.1 of uncultured Dehalococcoidia bacterium. GTDB lineage: Bacteria > Chloroflexota > Dehalococcoidia > GIF9 > UBA5629 > CAIMUM01. The sequence continues at coordinate 10,356 of CAIYTC010000048.1, forward strand.
TCGATGCTATGGTCAGGGCGGTGCCCAATGCCTGCGCACCCTGTCCCAGGGCGTCGGAGATAGCTCCAACCATGTACGGGCTCCAGCCTCCGCCGAAGACATACATACAGAAGACCATCAATCCCCAGACCAGCCCTTTCTGGGCCGCAGGCGCCACGTCCTGCGATATCGCGCTCAGGCAGGGCAGGGCCATCACGTTGAGGACGCCGTAGGCAATTACCAGTGTCATGCCGACGCCTTTGAACTGGAAGTAAATGGCGCCGGCCAGGCAGATAGCGCTCAGCATAATGGTTATTGCAGGTATGTAAAGCCTGCCGCGCGGGTTTTTCTTAAACCAGACATCAGCCAGGATGCCTCCCAACGGGGATCCCACGATGGCGGCCAGGACAATGGGGACCATGACAGCATTGGCCGCTGCCACATCAACGCCCCAGGCGCGGCCGATGAAAGCGGGTGTCCAGAAGAGGAAGGACATGGACATGATATTGGCCAGGCCGTAACCAACCAGCACCCAGACCAGCGAGGGTATCTGGAAGAGTCTTTTTATCGATTGAAAAAAGGTGACTTTGGCCCCGGATTCATGGGTATGCTCCACGGTCTTATAGTCCTTCATAAAGAAGGCCAGGATGCCCAGGATAACGCCCGGGATGGCAAAGTACAGGAACGGGGCCTGCCAGCCCTGCGTTTTGGCCAGGGTACCGCCGAGCACCGATCCCAGGGCTACGCCCAGCGGGATGGACATGTTAAATATACCCATCATAGCGCCGCGCTTCTTGGTGGAATAAGCAGCGCCGACCATGGCTGTTCCGCCCGATGAGAAACCGGCCTCACCCACACCTACCAGGCTGCGCGGGATAAGCAGGGTCCAGAAGCTCGAGGCTTTGCCGGTGAGAAAAGTGAAAGCGCTCCACACGATTGCCATGATACCGATGGTCTTGCGCCTGCTCCAGCGGTCCACCAGGTATGCCACAGGGAATGAAAAAAGCGCTATGCTGAGCAGGAATACTGTGCCCAGGACGCCGATGTCGCCGTCATTCAGGTTTAAAGCAGCTTTCATCGGTTCCACCACGGCCGCCACCACCTGCCGGTCCATGTAGTTAACCATGTAGAGCAGGGTGCAGATAATGAGGATATAAAGTGAAGCCCCTTTGCCGGTTTTGTACTCTTTAGAATCGCCCGATTCTTTTGCCACGCATGACCTCCTTCTAAAATAATTTAACCCGTATACCCCGGCCCCAACAACCCGGTTGCTGTAAGCGCTAATATAATTGACCGTCATACTTGCTGTCAAGTGTTACAGCTATCCCCAATATTGGTCCGTTTAATAAAGAGAGCCGTTACCCGGCTTCTATGACGGCGCCCCTGACCCTATCCTCATCCTGGATGTACTGCCTGGCGCCCATAACGAAGCAAAGGCAGGCCAGCAGGCCGCCGGCAGAAGCGAGTACTACTGCCCACATGAGCCCTTCTGCTCCCCCGCCGAGGCTGTCTGAAATAGCGCCGACCGCCAGCGGTGACCATGCACCGCCAAACAGGTACATACAAAAGGTGGTGAGCCCGTAGGAAAGGCCTTTTTGAGCCGGCGGGACAACATCCTGCGAGACGGCGCTGAGTGCGGGTATGGCTGTCATATTCACAACGCCGAAAATAAGGCTTATAGCCAACCCGATAGTGAAACTGAAGCTGAAGGCAAAGAAGGAGGCTGCCAGGCAAAGCGAAGTCAATAGCGCAGCGATGGCGGGCAGCCAGAGCCTGCTCCGGTGGTTTTTTCTATACCAGCGGTCTGCCAGCACTCCGCCTACCAGGGCACCGATAATTGCTGTCAAACTGACTGCGCCCATGAGGTAGCCGGCCTGTTCCGTGCCCCAGCCAAACAGGCGCATCACAAAGGTGGGCAGCCAGTTGATCTGCGCCATGCTGGAGATGAGTAACAGCCCGTAACCGGGTAGAAACCAGCGTAGTGTAGGGATTTTGATGAGATTTATAACCGATTGGCTAAAGGCTTTTAAACCGGGTGCAACTCCTTCACTAACAGTCCTGTAGTCCCTCAGGAAGAATGCAGCGATGGCCAAAACCAGCCCTGTAATGCTGAGTAAAAAGAAAGGTGAACGCCAGCCGAATTTAGCAGCCATGACTCCGCCTGTAATAGCGCCGAGGCCGATGCCCAGCGGTATGGCTATATGGAAGATGCCCATTACAGTACCATGCTTTGATTTGGGGTAGGCTGCCGTGATCATCGAAATGCCGCCGGTGGCCAGGCCTGAAGCGCCGATACCCGTAACTGCCCTCGGCAATACGGCGGTCATAAAATTCCAGGCCATGCCGGTACAGGCTGTAAATACGCTCCAGGACAGGGCAAGAATACCTACAGTTTTTTTTCTGCTCCAGCGGTCGATCAGGTAAGCGATGGGCAGTGCGCATATGCCGTGGCATAGCATGTACACCATCTGGAGAGCCCCGAGCTGTGTATCGCTGAGGGCCATTTCAAGCTTCATCGGCTGCAGCACTACGGTAAGAACCACCCTGTCCATGTAGTTCAACATATAGACCAGGGAGC
>CAIYTC010000049.1 GCA_903929005.1 uncultured Dehalococcoidia bacterium
GAACAAATAAGTCGCCAATGCTCCGGATAGTACCGGAACATTCAATAATTGTGAAATGACCTCTCCAACAACCTGCTTAGTGCTCTTCTTCTCTTGCATGCCGCACCTCAAAATCATATGCTCCACAAAGTCCAATTATTATTGTCGCAAATTGTATTTGCAGTATGCTCATCCATAATAAAAATCTTAGGTCTAAGGTTACCGCCTCTTTGGCTCTGTGAATCTGATGAATCTGAAGCCTGCGTCGAAGTACTTTCGGCGTCTTAAATGACCATGCTTACTGTCCCATTGTCCGGATTGCAAGTCGTGTTGAAGCCGTTTCAGTCCTCGTTCGACGGCGGCGGGAGAGGCCAGGGCAAAACCTGATGTGTTCCGCCTCATTTGGGCATCAAAATACATCTCCGGCTTTGCCCATGCCGAACACATATTCTTATCGGCCAAATCCGGTGGTAAAGGGAACTTCTTGATTAGTGTTTGCCATTTACCGGTCTCAGAAATCATATCAGCAACTTCCTCGATTGCTGGGAACACTTTAAAAACATGCCGGGCAATTTCTGGAAAGTAATCATTAAACCAGAATCGCTCGCTTTTTCGAGGGTCCATAGTAAATATCACAATAGGCCCGTCAGGGCAAATGCGATACATTTCCCTTGCGGCACGTGGAATATCGTAGAAATGATGAAAAGCCAGGATTATTATAACCCCATCTACTGAATTGTCCTTAAGTGGGATTGCTTCCGCTGAACCGGACAGCCAGTGTACTCGCGGGTGGGGAATTGCTTGCCTGCGCATTTCCACTGATGGTTCGACAGCTTCGAGTTTATAGCCAAGCTCCGCGAGGGCATTGCTGTAGTTGCCCGTCCCTGCACCGACTTCGGCAATTGCTGAGCCTGATGGTAGCTCAAGCAATTCTTCGATGACCGATAGGACGCGATGATCAGCAGTCCGGTTTTGGTTAAAGTTGCTACCGATTGAGTCGTAAGTAGTCGAGTTCACATCTTCCCCCTCGAGTGTTGCCGGTACATAAAGAGCACCACCTGAAGTGCCCCCCAGCAATTATACATTTGTTTAGTTAGAGCCGGACCTATTGATTTGCTTCGAATCTAAAGACTGATTTTCCGGGGGGGGGCAGGTCAGCACTTTTTACTACAATCATAACTTCTTTATCAATGCATCCGGCAGAGGATGTCCATTCTCGAACAAGAGTATCGAATCAAATTCGCAATTATCAATCAACGCAGTAACGTTACAATTGCACTTCCAACTGGCATTTGGCGTAGTCACTTCAGAAGTATAGTACACCTGTAACTGGTTGTTCTTCAGAGTTATTTTCTCAATATCAAATTTATGAATATCATTTCCCTGGTAGATGATGGATAGAACAAATCCAGTTTTCATTTTCTCTTCCGTGATTAATTTCGAACTGTCCATGCCCATTACTGCCGCAACTCCAAATAGTGAATCAAAAGAAGGATAACTTCGGATTATGAGGTATGACGGGTTTGTTTCTCCTTTGTAAAAATTCTTAACGAAGTGGGAAGAACTTATCATGAAACTCACATTTTTTTCAGCAGCACTCCCTGTTGTGGACGGCGAGCCGTCACAAGATAAATTTAAGGCCACAGACATAACAATTAATGTAACCAGAATTGACTTCATATTATTACCTCTTAACCTCCACAGTTTTCGGGAGAAGAGACTGGCTTTGGATGCCCTCGACGTTCAACTAATAACTAAGCCCGCAATGATAATAAATAGGAACGCTGTCCATTTAGAATTTATCACCACTGCACAAACATCGGCATGACCACGTGGTCGTAATTATCGGTGCCCACGGGACGGATGACGCCCGGGTTGGAGGGGGTACTGACTTCCAGTGAGACCTGCGCCTGCTTGACTACGGAGAGCACGTCGGCTAAATAGCGGGCGTTGAAGGCGATCTTGGCCGCCTCGCCGTCAACCAGGGCGTCGATCTCGCCCACGTTGTCGCCGATCTCGTCGGCGCGCGCGGAGATAGTTATCTTGCCGGCCTCCACCGTGGCGCCCGGGGTTACGATGACCCTGGCTATGCCGCTGCCGTCGCGGGCGAAGATGGCGGCCATCTTGATGGCCCGCAGGAATTCGGCTACGTCGATGCGCGCCTTGGTGCCGTACGTCTGGGGTATGAGCTGAGAGTAGTTGGGAAAATTGCCCTGGATGAGTTGCGAGACCATCTCGATGCCCTTCAGCTTGAAAAGCACCTGGCTCTTCTGGGAATTGAGTGTTATCTCTATTTCCTGGTCCTCGCTGCCCATCAGGCGGTTGAGTTCGTGGTAGGCCTTGGCCGGGATGATCATGGCGACCTTTTCCTTGACCGGCTCTATGAGGTTGGCGCGGTACACGGCCAGCCTGAAGCCGTCGGCGGCGGCCACGGTGAGCCTGCTGCCCTCAAACTCGGTCTGCACGCCGGTCAGCACGGGACGGGATTCCTCGGTAGCGGCAGCGAAGGCCACCAGGCTGATGGCCTGCTTGAGCTCCTCGGCCTGTATCTTGGTGCTGAAGCCGTCTCCCACCTGCGGGATGGGCGGAAAATCGGCCGCATCCAGGCCGTTGATCCTGGCGTCGTAGCGCCCACACTTAAGCTCCAGCGTATGGTGCTTGAGGTCGAGGCTGATGATGTCTTTGGGCAGCGAGTTTACGAAATCGGTAAGGACGCGGGCGGGGATGGTGATGGATCCCTCGTTCTCTATCTTGGCGCCGATCCAGCAGCTTATGGCTATCTCCAGGTTGGTGGCGGCCAGCTTGAGCTGCGACTGCTCAGTGGATATCAATACATTCTGCGTGATGGGGAGAGTCGTCCTTGAGGCGACTGCCCTGCCTATTATGCCGAGGCCCTTATTTAGATTTTCCTGCAGACACGACAGCTTCATAGAATTTCCCCCATTACTATAGTGCCCAAAGTATACATTTACCTTTTTTCTAAGTCAATGGCCTGAAATAATATATAGTGTGTTGCCGGCATTGTATACAACGATATATAGTGGTATAAATATTTAAATTTTTCCGGATGGACGAGGAGAACGCTATGTTTGCACTGAAAGGGTTGAAGGCTCTGGATTTCAGCCACGCCGCGGACGGCCCGACCTGCGGCCTGATGCTGGCCAAGGCGGGGGCGGACGTGATCAAGATCGAACCCCTGCAGGGTGAGCCTTACCGCCGCGGCGGCGCCTCCGCCGCCTTTTACAACGCCAACCGCAACAAGCGCGGCCTGGCGCTCAACCTGCAAAAACCCGAGGGCAGGGAGATCGCCCACGGCCTGGCCTCTTCAGCAGATATAATCATCGAGAGCTTCACGCCCGGCGTGGCCGCTAAGCTGGGCATAGGCTACGCCGAAATTAATAAGATCAACCCCCGCATCGTCTATTGCTCCATCTCGGGCTTTGGCCAGGACGGGCCCTACAGCCAGCGGCCGGTCTACGACCCGGTCACGCAGGCCATGAGCGGCTTCATGGCCACCACGGGCGAACCCGGCCGGCCGCCGGTGCGCGTGGCGCCGGGAGTAATCGGGATGGGGACCGCGCTCATAGCGGCATGGGGCATCGCGCTGGCTTTAATTACCCGGGAAAAGACGGGCCAGGGCCAGCATGTAGATACGGCTTTCTTCGATACAGCGGTCTTCTTCATGAGCTTCCTCATCACCGGCTACTCCTTCACCGGCTTCGCCATGCCAAAAATGGGCTCGGCAAACCCGGTCTTCGTGCCCTACCAGTGCTTCGAGGCGGCCGACCGCTGGGTTTTTATCGGCGTCACCCACGACAGGTTCTGGCAGGCCTTCTGCCGGGCGCTGGGACTGGCTGAACTGGGCAGCGATGCCCGCTATGCCGGCAACGAGGGCAGACTGCTGCACCGCGAGGAACTGGTGTCTAAGCTGGCCACCGCCCTGAAGAAATTCGATAGCAGCGGGCTTCTGGCAAAGCTGGAGGCAGCGGACGTCCCCTGCGCTCCGGTGAAAGATATCCCCGAGGTTATCGATGACCCGCAGGTGCAGGCCAGGGGCATGCTCTGCGACCTGGACTACCCGGGCATTGGCAGGATGAAGCTGGGCAACCTGCCCTTCAAAGCTTCGGGGATGGACCCGGTGGCAGAGAAAAGGGCCCCGCTGCTGGGCGAACATACGGCGGAGATACTGGCAGAGCTCGGATATGACAAAGCTAAAATTGACGCACTTGAGCATAACGGGGTAATCTTAAAGGGTTAAGAATATGGAGATCATTCCGGCCATTGACCTCAAGGGGGGGAAGTGCGTACGTCTCTACCAGGGCGATTACAGCAAGGAGACCATCTTCTCCCATGACCCCGTGGCCACGGCGCTCAAGTGGCAGGAGCAAGGGGCCCAAAGGCTGCACCTGGTGGACCTGGACGGCGCAGCCGCCGGCGAGGTGCGCAACACCAAGGCTATCGAAGAAATCGTGAAAAATACCAGCCTGGCGGTGGAACTGGGCGGCGGCATCCGGCGGTCGGAAGTGGTGGAACAGCTCATCAAGCTGGGCGTCCAGCGCGTCATACTCGGCACCGTAGCCGTGGAGCAGTTAGAGCTGACCAAGCGTATTATCAAGAGGTTCGGTGAGGCTATCGTGGTGGGCATCGACGCCCGCGACTCCTACGTGACCACGCACGGCTGGATGAAGATATCGACCATGACCGTGCTGGAGCTGAGCAGCCTGATGGCGGCCATCGGCGCCAGGCGCATCATTTACACCGACGTCAAGCGGGACGGCACGCTCACCGAGCCCAATTACGAGGTCACCGCCGAGCTGGTCAAAAGCCTGAATATTCCGGTCATCGCCTCCGGCGGCATCTCTGCCCCCGACCATATCAGGAAGCTGGCGGCACTGGGGGTGGAAGGCGCCATCATCGGCAGGGCACTCTATACCGGCGATATCGACCTCAAGGAAGCGCTGGCCATATCCTGAATTCACCGTCGCCGGCCCTTTACCCCTCACCGGATAAAAAAAGGAGCCATTTATGTTGAAATTTGATGATAAGGGGCTTATCCCCGTAATTGTACAGGACGTTAAGGACGGCACGGTGCTGATGCTGGGCTACGCTAATAAGGCATCCCTCAAGCTGACGCTGGAAAAGGGCGAGATGGTCTTCTGGAGCCGCAGCCGCCAGGAGCTCTGGCACAAGGGCGGCACATCCGGCAACGTGCTGCGTGTAAAATCGATCTCCCAGGACTGCGACTCGGACGCCCTGCTGGTCAAAGCCGATCCGGCCGGGCCCACCTGCCACACCGGCGAGAGGAGCTGCTTTTTCACGGGGTTCGATGAAAAGGACCTTGAATAAAATGTCATTGCGAGCCCTATATTAATACTGTCATTGCGAGCCCTATATTAATACTGTCATTGCGAGGCCGCCGCAGCGGGCGCGGCAATCCTGTTGCCTGGCGCGATGACACAAGATTGCTTTGCTGCGCTCGCAATGACGATGTGAAAGGGATTGCCACACCCTTCGGGCTCGCAACTCCGCGCGCCTATCCTTCTTCCTGCGAACTCCGGCTGCCCGCCTTCTTGGCCCTGGCCCGCTCGTTCTGCGTTAACAGCCTTTTGCGCAGCCGGATGTTCTTGGGTGTGACCTCCACCAGCTCGTCACCGTTGATGAAGTCCATCGACTCCTCCAAGCTCATCTTGAGCGGAGGCGTCAGCTTGACGGCGATATCGGCGGTGGAGGCGCGGATATTGGTCTGTTTCTTCTCTTTGCAGATGTTGACCGCCAGGTCTGTGGGGCGGGAATTCATGCCCACCATCATGCCCTCATAAACCGGTGTTCCCGGGTCGATAAAGGTGATGCCGCGCTCCTGGGCGTTGTTGAGGCCGTAGGTCACTGCAACCCCTTCCTCAGCCGCCACCAGCGCACCGCTGCGCGCTGAGGAGATCTCGCCCATCAAAAGCTCGTAGCCGACGAAGAGGGTATTCATGACGCCCTCCCCGCGGGTGGCCGTCAGGAAGGCGCTGCGGAAGCCGATCAGGCCGCGCGTGGGCACCTGGAACTCCATGCGCAAGTTGCCGCGCCCATCGTTATGCATATTGGTCATGCGGCCCAGCCTCCTGGCCAGCATCTCGGTTATCACGCCAATGTAATCCTCGCGCGTATCTAAAATAAGCGCTTCCACGGGTTCGTGCACTTTGCCCTCCACCTCGCGCGTGATGGCCTCGGGACGCGATATCTCGAATTCGTAGTCCTGGCGGCGCATGGTTTCCACCAGTATGGCTAAGTGCAGCTCTCCCCTGCCCGATACCAGGAAAAGGTCGGGGCTGTCGGTATCCTGCACGCGCAGGCTGATGTTGACTTCAAGTTCTCTGTAAAGCCGCTCGCGCAACTGGCGCGAGGTGCAGTATTTGCCCTCCCGCCCGGCGAAGGGAGAGCTGTTCACACCTACTGTAATCTTCACAGTGGGTTCGCCTATCTCGATACGCGGCATGGCGTCGGGGTGCTCCGGGTCAACCACCGTGTCGCCGATGCTGACCGCATCGAGGCCGGTGATGGAGATTATCTCGCCCGCCGAGGCCTCTTCCACCGGCACCCTGGACAGCCCCATGAAGGTAAAGACATCGTCTATCTCGTATTTGCGCGGGGCGCCGTCGGCGCCGATGACCGCCAGCATATCTTTGGGCTTGACGCTGCCCCTGCTTACCCTGCCGATGGCGAAGCGCCCCTTGTAGCTGTCGTAATCCAGGTTGGACACCAGCATCTGGAAGGGGCCGTCGTCGATGGCCGGCGGCGGGACCTGCTTGAGTATAGCCTCGAAAAGCGGAACCATGTTGACGCCCTCCACGGCCGGGTCAGTAGTGCAGGTGCCGTTGCGGGCGCTGGTATAAAGAACGGGGAAATCGAGCTGACCGGCGTCGGTGGCTATCTCCAGGAAGAGGTCCTGCGTGAGGCTGACCACCTCGGCTATGCGCGCGTTCTCGCGGTCTATCTTGTTGATGACCACGATAGGCTTGAGCCCTTTCTCGAAGGCCTGGCGCAGCACGAAGCGCGTCTGGGGCATGGGGCCTTCCACCGAGTCCACCAGCAGCAGGCAGCCGTCCGCCATATTCACCACGCGCTCCACCTCTCCGCTGAAGTCGGCGTGACCGGGGGTATCGATGATGTTGATCTTGACGCCGCGGAACATCACAGCGGTGTTCTTGGCCAGGATGGTGATGCCCTTCTCGCGTTCCAGCGCGTTGCGGTCCATGATCAGTTCGCCCATCTGCTGGTTCTCGCGGAATACCTTGCTCTGCTTGAGCAGGGCATCCACCAGGCTGGTCTTGCCGTGGTCGACATGCGCAATAATAGCAATATTTCTGATGTCTTCTCGGAATTTCGGGTTCAAGGTGGTCTCCTTAGATGGTTTATATGCGGGAGGGTCTCAAGCGCGTGCGGGTTATTGCATCCATATATTATAATAATAGCACAGCGCCGGCCTTAACGTACAGTTTTCGTGACTATCCGGGCCCGTGCTGAGAAAGGAGGTAAAGGGCTTGAAGATACTGGGCATCGTAGGAAGCTGCCGCAAGCTCGGCAACACGGAGATATTAGTCAAGGAAGCGCTGATGGCCGCGCAGGAGGAGGGGGCCGAGGTCGATATCGTCAGGTGGACCAACTACGATATATTCCCCTGCGAGGGTGACGCCGTCTGCATGTTCATGGATAAGGACTGCAAGCACACGGGCAAGGATGGCCACGATTACCTGCTCAACCTGATGTACGAATTCGACGGCGTGGTGCTGGGCGCGCCCTGCTACATACTGGAGGTGGAGGCCGTGGTCAAGCAGTTCATCGACCGCCTCTTCATATTATCCAGCCGTCCCTCGAAAATGATAGGCAAGCCCGCCGCCATCATCGTGCCCTATGCCACACGCGGCTGGACCTCCTACGCTTTCCTCCAGCCCACCATCGTGCTGCACTTCCTGGGCATGCACATTATCGACAAGCAGCTCATCCATATACAGGCCATGAGTGAGACAGCCGGCGACCCGCTGGCTAAGCAGAAGGCACGCCGCATAGGCACGGAGGTCGCGCACGCCGTCCGTACGGGCGATCACTCCTACAAGGGTGACCCCGGCATCTGCCCGGTCTGTCACGAACGTAATATCCGCATCATGAGCGACAATCAGACCGTAGAGTGCGGCATCTGCGCCATCCGCGGCCGGCTCTCCATCGTGGACGGCAAGATCAAGGCAGAGTTTCCGCAGGAACAGCTCAAATGGCACAGGTTCGCCCCCGAGAGCCTCTACCGCCACAGCACCTACGAGATAAAGCCCTCCAAGGACTACTTCATACGGAAGTGGCCCGCCCTCAAGGAGCAGCGCGGCAGGTACAAGGAGTTCCTCGACATCGACCGCGGCGCCAGGGAGGCTATGTGATGGAAGAGCTGACCGCAGTGCTGAGGTATTTTCCGCTCGACCCGGTAACCAATCCGCCCAACCCCATCCGTCAGGCCGACCTCGACCGCGTTGCCCGCGAAACAGAAACAACCATCACCCTCGCTACCGTGGTTGGCAAGGGCCGCACCGTGGAGGGAGATATCATCCGTGAGGATACTATGAACAGCGCCATCGAGGATGTCAGCCAGGACGTAATAACAGTGTCCACGCAGGACGAGAACGCCTTTTCGAAGGCCGTGCGCGCGCTTTTCAAGCTCTACCGCGCCCCGCGCACGGTGTTCGGCGCCTGGGGCAGTTCGCCCCGTGGAAGGGAAATAATTTACAGGCTCTGCGACGAGTATGACGGCTGGTATTAGGGCACTAAAGTTATGAAAATCGAAAAGGACAGGCTCAGCCAGTTAAAGCGCGATGCCATCCAGGGGTTCGTCAAGTATATCGGGCTGAAGGCGGTATCCCTGTCGCCGGGCAAATTCACCACCAGGCTGAAGCTGGAAAAACGCCACCTCCAGCAGGACGGCTTTGCCCACGCAGGTTTAATAGCCTTTATGGCCGACCATACGGCGGGCTATGCCAGCTTTTCCATGGTTCCCGCTGACAGGCGTATCCTGACCCTGGAATACAAGATCAGCTATTTCCGCCCCGCCGCCGGTGACTTCCTGGAATGCAGCGGGCAGGTTATCAAAGCCGGCCGGCAGATACTTTTCACCCAGGCGGATGTCTACGCGGTTAAAGGAAAGATTAAAACGCTCGTAGCCCGGGCCATGCATACCATGACCGCCGTGCCAGTGGACAAGATACCCAAAGCCTGAGGCGTGCTAAATGGTATTAAAGAACTGAGTGTTTAAGGAGAACCTCACTGCTGGTATTAATCCACGCTCTTTTCAAGTACGCGGATAAACTCTTCTGCATTGACAATTCGGATGCCACCATATTGGCGCATCTGAAGCAGCAATTTATCCCCGGTCACTAAATATTCGGCCTGGCCTTCAACCGCACAACTGATAATCTTATCGTCATCCGGATCAGCAGCTACCCTATGTAATATAAGTTTCCCCTGAGTGCAAACTGATTTATACGTTAAAGTCGCAACAAAAGTCTGAATCTCTTCTTCAAAAAGATGATATTTCCGCTGAATATGAGGTGAATGTAATACGCGGTCAACTTCGCGAACAACATCAGGAGAAGTAACGGATATAAATTTTCCCTCCTGCCAATATTGCGCTATCCGGCGCGGATAACTATGTGGTGATATCAAACCTGAAACGAGCACATTGGTATCCACCACGGCCCGGATCATTTTATTTTCCTGCGCCGTACCTCGTCAACTGCTGCTTCCACATCCTTCTGCACATCTGCGTAAGGGATATCACTGTTACTCTCAGCCACTTTCATCCATTTATTGAAAAGTGCCTGACTATCAACGGCGCCGGTGCTGGTGGCAAGCAGAAATAAATCAAGATTGTCTTTCTTAATACGGTAACTCCGACCAAGCCTTGATGCTATCAGCTTACCCTCCCGGATATAACGGTAAACCGTGTCTTTATTTAGTTGCAGGTAGCCAGCTACCTGTTCAGGTGTTAAAATCTCACTATCAATTTTCATTTCATTGCCTCGGAACCAAATTATACCATTTCTGTTGCTATTTTAATAGTTAAGTTGTTAACTGACCACTGCATCCTTTTTTAATACATACTCCCGAATAATCTTCAGCGCCGCTTCTACGGCTTCCGGCTCGATGTACTTGCTCACATCATTACGCGTGTGGTAGACCCAGCCCTGGTCGTAGTCCTTGACATCGAAGCTCATGGCGCAGAGGTTGGTGGCCTCGATGCCGGCCTGCCCGAAGGCCGCGGCGTCCGTGCTGCCGCCGCCGAAAGTCATGGCTGAAATAGTGGATGGGTATCCCAGGTCCCTGGCTATATCAACGCAGTCCTGCGCCAACCGGTGCGACAATTTAACGGTGGAATTGAGGTCGTTATCGAGGAAACTCAGCGCTTTTAGCTTATACAATGTGTCTATGTTCAAAACATAGGTCTTTGTATTCATCAACTGCTCACGGTGTTCTCTGATGAAGGCGCGCGCGCCGCGCAGGCCGGCCTCTTCAGCGTCGAAGGAGGCTATTATCAGGCGGGTGTGCTTCAGGGCGTTGCCACCGGTCTTTTTGATATTGCCGAAAAGCCCGGCTATTTCAGCGGCTATGGCCACGGCTATCATGTTATCGCCGGCCCCCGGCACAACCTGCCCGGTGGTAAAAAATGCCATGGGAAGCACCACTACTCCGCCGGCCATAAGCACGACTGCTATCCACTGCGGCAACAAAATATTAAATACCGTTAGAACCGTAGCTGCCAGGGAGACAAGAAACCCGAGTACCAAACACAATATGCCCCCGTTAATAAGTGGCGCATAGTACTTCGGTACCTTATCCAGCAGATGGAAAACATATGCAGCATCATGGTGGGCGCTTACTACGATCTGCTGCTTCACCTCCCCCGAGGGCTCAATGCTGCCGTACACGTTGTAGGCCTGCCTTCTGGGGAAGAGCGGGTCGAGCAGGTGCCAGTAGCGCACGAATTGCCCGTAGAAAACGAATAGGCCCAGCGCCATGCCTGTAAGTGAAATCCAGGCCAGGGCGGGCGCGAAGCAAAGCAGCGCAATGCAGGCGAAATAGAGCACCACCAGGCCGGGTATATACTTGAGGAAACTCCACGGGTGGATGTCGAACTGATCGACTTTGACCGTGCCCGCGTCGCAGTACTTCTCGAACTCCTCCTTAACCCTCAGGCCGGCCTGGCGCACAGCCTCACTGCCGGCCACACGGCCCGGATAATTTTCCACCACCTCGTCGGTAAAAGCAAAGGCATGTTTTACCTGTGCATCTGTTATCTCAGTTGCTTTTCCTGTTTCGCCCATTTCTCTGCCTCCTGAATAGAATTAATTTAGAAACCCAACCAGGTTGTGATCTTGTCTACCGGTTCGCGCGGGGTGACCATTTTATTAACGGGGAATCCCGGTTCGGGGTAGCCGATGGTGATGCCTGCGATCAGGCGTTTCGTCTCAGGGATGCTGGCATGCTTGCGCCAGACCTGGTCATACATAATGCCCTGGTCGGCGATGCAGGTGCCCAGCCCGTACTGCAGCGCGGCCAGGCAGATGCTCTGGCACATGGCGCCAATGCCCAGCATATCCAGGTGGTACTGCATCTCCTTGTCGGCGCAGATAACGATCTGGCAGGGGGCGTCGAAGAAGCGGAAACCGCGCAGCATCCATTTATTACGCGCCTCCTTGTCCTCGCGGCTGATGCCGATGATTTTGAATATCTCCATGGCCAGGTCGACCTGCCGCTGGCGGTAGATCCCCTCGAAGGGCTTGCGCAGCATATCGTTGGTAGGGAATGATTTCTCACTGAATAGTTTGCCGCATTCCTCGCGTATCTCGTCCAGCAGCTTGCCGCCGACCACCACGAACTCCCAGGGCTGCGTGTTCATCCCTGAAGGCGTACGGATAGCCGCATCCAGTATCTTGTGAATGACCTCCTTGGGCACGGGATCCTTCTTAAATCCGCGTATGCTCCTGCGGTTGTTCAAAGCATCAATAACGTCCAATGGCATGCCTCCTTAAAATCAGTGACCTGTATTCTACAATTAATGCGGGGGAAAATTCCAAACCGTGACAATTTGTTACGGTTTCATTGCTCTTTTGCAACCCACCTCTATCATCTCACCCCGACCACATGTTAATATGTCAGGCAGTGAAGATAATCGGTGTTGTGGGCGGGATAGGCTCGGGCAAGGATGCGGCGCTCAAGTACCTGCGCGAAAAATACGGCGTGCCCTACCTCTCCACCGGCGATATCGTGCGAAAAATGGCCGGAGAGCAGGGGGTGGAGGGCACCCGGGAAAACCTGGAGGCCATCTCGCGGCGCTGCTTCCAGGATATGGGGAAAGGCTGCTTCGTGCGCATGGCCGGCGAGGAGATCCTCCGGCAGGGCTGGAAGGTGGCAGGCATCAGCGGGGTCAGGACGCCGGACGATGTAGAACTGCTGCGCAAAAACTTCGGCAAAGATTTCATCCTGGTGCGCGTCGATATCAAGGACCCGCTGGTGCGCTTCGACCGCGTCCGGAAGCGCAACGAGGAGCGCGACCCGCTGACTTATAAGGCCTTCCAGTCGCAGGACCGGGAGGAGGAGACCTTCAATATCAGCAAGGCCGTAGCTATGGCAGACTGCGCTGTGGATAACAGCGGACCCTTGTCAGACCTGCATGCCGGGATAGAAGCGATGGTTGCCTCAGGCTGCTTGCCGGTTAGCTGACTCCAGCTTCCACGCAACGATTGTTTTTCCCCGCAAAAGCAATTTTTGGTATGCTATATAAACTGTGCGCCTGCATTTGAAGAGCGCAAAATCTCAACGGAAAGCAACTTATCAGCGTTAAGTAATTAGAAGGTGATATTTCAATGAAAAAAATAAGCAGCCTGATTGCTTTAATCGTCTCGGCAGCCTTGATACTGCCGTCCTGCGGTGACCCCACCACCGCATACCTCAAGCAGGGCGATACTTACTATGACCAGGGCCAGTTCGTGGAGGCCATCGCCGAATACACCAAGGCCATCGAGCGTAACCCCAATATCGTGGCGGCCTACACGCACAGGGGAGCAGTTTACAACGCCAGGGCGGAGTGGGACCTGGCCATCGCCGACCTCAGCAAAGCCATACAGCTCGACCCCAACAGTGCCGCCAACTACCAGAACCGCGGCTTCGCCTACCTGTCCAAGGAACAGTACGATCCCGCTATTGCCGACCTGAATAAAACGGTCGCGCTGGACCCGGGCGCGACGCTGGCCTTGACCAACCTGAGCTGGCTCTACGTGGACAAGGGAGAATGGGACAAGGCCATCGAAGCAGCCAGTCAGGCTCTCACGCTCAACCCCAGCCTATACGATGCTTACTACAACCGCGGCGCCGCTTACTACGCCAAGGGCGATATGCAGAACTCACTGGCCGATATGAACGCTGCGCTGGCCATCAACCACACCCTGGCGCCGGCTTACAACTACCGCGGCAAGATTTATATCTACACTGATAATATAACGGGCGCCGTGCAGGAATTCACTAATGCCTTAACTATCGACCCCGACATGGCAGAAGCATACAAGCTGCGGGGCTTCTTGCAGATCGAACTGAAAAACATCGGGCAGGCTCTGGCCGACCTCAATAAGGCCATCGAACTGGATGGCGCCGACGCCATGGCCTATTTCTACCGCGGCCACTTCCACAACTCAAACCAGGACTTCGATAAGGCGCTGGACGACCTTAACCGCGCCCTGGTCTTAAGCCCCCCGGCAGACTCTAAAGCCGCATCGTTTGACCCCTTCCGTTTCGACGCCGGCGGCATCTACCTGGAGCGCGCCGTAGCTTACAGGGGTAAGCTGCAGCTCAACCAGGCGGTGGAGGATAGTAGAAAAGCGGTCGAACTGGATCCCAATAACGCCCGCGCCTACGTGACGCTGGGAGAGATACTCATCGTGAACGACGACCTCGAGGAGGCCTTCACGGCTCTTAACAAGGCCATCTCGCTTGACCCGCACCTTGCAGAAGCCTACTATAACCGCGCCGTTGCCTACCAGGTAACCGCCATCACGACCAAGAATTACAATTATTACGACCTGGCGGCGGCCGACATGAGGATGGTGCTCAAAGTCGCGACGGACCCTGATATCAGCGAGGCGGCCAACGAGGCAGTGCGCGCGATGCAGAGCCACGGTTACATACCGTAAACCTGTCATTGCGGGGAGCTGTCCCTAATCATGTCTTTGCGAGGAGCGGCAGGCGACGAAGCAATCTCATGGCATTGAGCCAACCTCTTCGGTCATGGGATTGCCACGCTTCGCTCGCAATGACAAAGCGTTTTATAATATATCCTTGAAAAAGCCGGCCACCGACTCCGCCATTTGCCCCTCATAGCCGCCCCAGAAGTGGTCAGGCCCGTCTATTATCTCGCACTCCTTCGGCTCCGCGGCCTCCTCCCCATACGTCTCCACGTCAGCCGGAAGCACCCTGTCGTCATTGCTGCCGCCCATGATCAGCTTGGGCTTACGGCAGCCCCTGAGCATATCAAGCGGCGAATTTTCAAAGTAGGGTGAGATCAGCGCAATCCCTTTCACCCGCTCATTGGCGCAGCCCACCGGCAGCGCAACGCCGGCGCCGAACGAATATCCCGCCAACCCCAGCCTGCCGCCATCAACACCCTCACGCCCCTGCAGCCACTCCAGCGCAGCCGCGATATCCTTTTGCTCTTCGACCCCACCACCATAACCACCCTGACTACTGCCCACCCCACGGAAGTTAAAGAGCAACGCGTCCATGGATACGGCAACCAGCGCATCGGCGATGGCGCAAGTAACGTTGTTATGCATAGAACCGCCGTAAAGCGGGTGCGGGTGACAAACGACAACGGCGGGTAGCGGTCCTTGCCTTTCAAGGCTAAAATACAACCCTTCCAGCTTAAGCTCCCCGCACTGGAAGGTGATAGGCAACGGCTTCATTCCTTTTGCTCCATCCTGGCGCCCCACCAGGCCTTCAGCCTGGCCAGCACCGTCTTTTCAAAACCCTGCTCGGTGGGGAAGTAGTAACGCTTGCCCTTAATGGCAGCGGGTAGGTTCTGCTGTTCTACGAAATGCCCTTCATAGTCGTGGGCATATTTATAGCCTTTGCCATAGCCCAGGTCCTTCATCAGGCTTGTGGGGGCGTTACGCAGGTGCAGCGGCACGGGGTCGTTGCGCGTGGTTTCGACATCCTTCTGCACGCGGCTGTAAGCGGTATACAAAGAGTTGCTCTTGGGCGCGGTAGCCAGGTGAACCACGGCCTGGGCCAGCGCCAGGTTGCACTCGGGCATGCCGATAAAGTGCACGGCCTGCTGTGCCGCCACGCAGACCACCAACGCCTGGGGGTCGGCCATCCCCACGTCCTCCGAGGCAAAGCGTATCAACCTGCGCACAATATACAGGGGATCCTCGCCCGCCTCCAGCATGCGCCCCAGCCAGTACAGGGCCGCATCGGGGTCCGAACCGCGCAGCGTCTTATGCAGGGCGGAGATGATGTCGTAATGCTGCTCCCCGGACTTGTCGTAAAGCAGCGCCCTCTTCTGCATCGACTCCTCAATATCATTTAAAGCGACCTGCCGCAGGCCGTCCGCTCCTGGCTTAACAGCCTGTGCCGCCATCTCGAGAGCGTTGAGGGCCACACGGGCGTCTCCGTTGGACATTGTGACCAGTGTCCGCAGGGCATCGTCCGCCAGGTTTACCTGCAAATCCGCCAGTCCGTTTTCCCTGTCTGCCAGCGCCCTTTCCACGATGGTACTGATCTCGTCATCCGACAGCGCATTCAGCGTGTAAACGCGGCAGCGCGACAGTAAGGCCGAGATGACCTCGAAGGACGGGTTCTCAGTAGTAGCGCCGATGAAGGTCACCTCGCCGTTTTCAACGTAGGGCAGTATAGCGTCCTGCTGTCCTTTATTAAAACGGTGGATCTCGTCGATGAAAAGGATGGTACGCTGGCCGGTCAACCTGCGCCGCTTCCTGGTCTCGTCGATCACGCGGCGCAGGTCGGCCACGCCGGCCGTGACTGCGCTCATGTGCACGAAATATGAACTGGAGACATTGGCGATAACCTGTGCCAGGGTGGTCTTGCCGCTGCCCGGAGGTCCCCACAGGATGATGGATGGAAGCTGGTCGGACTCGATGGCCTTGCGCAGCACCTTGCCCTCGCCGATGATATTCTGCTGGCCTACATACTCGGCGAAATTGCGCGGCCGTATGCGGGCCGCCAGGGGCATTGATGAGGCGAAAGACGGTTCAGAGCTATCCCCGGCGTCCTTTTTCCCTTTTAGATCGGGAGAGCCGAGGTCGAAAAGCGTCATAGTGGCGGCGTCTCTTTTTGCTTGAGTTCCTCTACCTGGATTGAGGCACGCTCGTAATAGTCCTTCACCTTATCCAAGTAGGTTATGCGGGAGGCGATCAGCGTAACCGCAGCGTAGTCCTTGACACCGTAAAAATCCCCGCCCCTGACCTCGCCATTATTGGTAAGCTCACGCATGCGGTTGCCCACCGACCTGGCCATATTGATATTAGCATTCTTGCCCGGTACACATAACAAATACAGGGCCTTGCGGGCATCCTCCATCCTGCATAGTATGGAGAAATGGCTGAGCGCTGAGCTCATGGCCTCCATGGCCTTGATCGTTTCCTCTCCCTTGCTTTCAAAATGGTCGCCTCGTTTGAAAAGGGACAACCCGCCGGAAGATATCTGCGCCTTCCCGTAACCGATGGCCGTCCAGCCGTTCAACGATTGCACAATATCACCGATGCCGATGTTGCTCGTCCCCAGGAATTTCGGATCCACTTTCTCGCTGGCGCGCAGCAGGTCAAAGAAAGGCGCCACGATCTCCCGGTTGAGTGCGTCGTTGGCCGCCGCCGACTTGATGCTGGCCTCCGACATCACCTTCTCATTGTCAAAGAGGAAGACAGCGTCGGCAGTCTTATCGATCGATTTCAGGCACAGAGCCGTATTATAAACGCAGGTGGGGACATTGGCCTCCGCAGCCAGGGGCAGGACTATCAAAGCATATACAGGTTTGTTGACGTACCTTTCTTTCAGCTTCCTGGCCAGGATGGAGATCCCGCCGGAGCCCACGCAGCCGCCGCTGCTGGCTACCAGCATGAAAGCATCCGCCTCGAAGAACTCGCCGGCGCGCATGGTGGCTATGATGCGGTCGCCGTTGGCACGCATCAGCTCGGCCCCCGCCTCGGATTCCCTGCTGGAAACAGGCGCCGCCGGCATCTGTATGGTCAGCAACTTATCACCGGCCTTTTTCAGGGCATTCAGGCTGGCCAGGTCATCGTTAATGGCATAGGAACGTACCAGTACTTCGACGCCGCTCTCAGCGCGGGCCCTGCTGCCCAGGCGGACGAATTCGGCCGCAATGTTGCCGCCGCAATCGCCAATGCCAATCACTACCAGTTTCATAAGCATCACCTCATGGAAAATTGGCGCAGGATCAGCACTGCCCGGTGAATATCCTTATGCCGCAAAGTCACATACATCCCTCTGCTATATACCTTAACAGATGGAGCATAGTCTGGCAACCGCCTTGTCAGCGGTAGCGCTTGACCTGGAAGCGGTAGAGCTTGACCGGCTCCGAGGGCATAATGCCCGCCTTCCGGCGGCAGATATCAATCTGGGTATCGGCATCGTTCACTCCCTCTAGGTCGGGCAGCAGCAGCCCGCGCCGGTAGCCCGCTTCAACGATCAGACCGTATTTTTTCGGGTCAAGCTGCGCCTTGCTTTCCACCGCTTCCGGCGATGTAAGCACGTCCACACTGTAATCAAGGTCATCCAGTTCGGAGTCACGTACAGGGCTAAAGCGCGGGTCGCCCACCGCGGATGAGATGGCATTGCGGACGATCTCCTCGGCTACATTGGGCTGGTTGGGTTCGAAGGTGCCGATGCAGCCCCGTAGCTGCCCGTGCTTCTTGAGGGAGACAAATACACCGGCCTGCTCTTTCATCTCGGGTGAAAGCTTCCCCGGCATGAGGATCTTATGCTCTTTCACATAGCTCTCCACCGCCTTTCTGGCCAGTTGCACCAACGGATGCACTTCCTTCTCCATATCTGCGCCTCTCACTTGCTGATAATAATGCCGGCGTATCCCACTACGCTGGAGTAATCCCCCGAGCTGTCGCCGCTGGTCTGGTACTTGACCAGCTCGGCCTGCCTGGCTTCCAGTTCTTTGGCCGCCGTGATCAGGCTGATCACAGGGGCGTAGCCGCACATGCTGATATCGTGCTTCGCAATGCGACTGACCAGTTCATCCGCGTCCAATTTTAATATGGCGTCTATGGCCAGTTTATCCTTGGCTTTGGCCTTTTCGTGCGGCTCGTAATGGGTCATGTCGCTGCTGGCCACGATGACGGCCTGCACCCCACTCTCCCTGAGTCCCCTGACAACCGACCTGCCTATCTCTTCATAAACATCGGGGCGTGCAATTGACAGTAGGATGGGGACTATCTTCACGGCCGGCTTAAAATACTGCAGGAAAGGCACCTGCACCTCGAGGCAATGCTCATAGCGATGGGCCAGCGTATCTTCCTCCAGGCGCCCGGATGCCTTGAGAATCGCCCTGGCCAGTTCACTATTGATCCCTACCTCGCCAAGCGGCGTCTTCCACCTGCCCGTAGTGGTGATACTGAAGGGATAGCCTGCCCCGCTGTGATTGGGGCCGATCAGGATGAAGGTATCGGTGAACTTTATGCGCGAGAAAACCGCGCCGGCCACCGGTCCCGAGTAGATATAGCCGGCATGGGGCGCAACCACGCCGATGGCATCTGTTGCGGCCGCCTCCCGCGAGGTCATGGTTTTAATTGTCTCCTTCAATTCGTCCGGCCCTCCCGGGTAGAACTGTCCCGCTACCGCGGCTTCCCTTATCATGTCTTCACCCCTGCTTTTATCGTATTCCTGATATTCAGATCGGCGCCGCAGTCGGCACAGCTTGATCCCTTAAGGCCGCTCACCTTTACAGTATAACCCACCCGCTCGATCGCCGGGCTGCCGCAGTTATAACAGACCGTATTCTCATGCTGATGGCCCGGCACGTTGCCTACGTAAACGAAGCGCAGTCCCACTTCCCTACCGATTTTATAGGCTTTTTCCAACGTTGCCACCGGCGTGGGCGGCAGGTGCGTGAGCCCGCGGTGGGGGTAGAAGCGTGTTACGTGCCAGGGCGTCAATTCACCCAGCTTCTCCTTTATCCATTTGGCGATGCCGGCCAGTTGCTCCTCATCGTCATTCAGTGTCGGTATGACGTTGGTGACCACCTCCACGTGCATGTTCCACTTGAACCTGGCCCTTTCGGCCGTTTCCAGTATGCCGCGCCAGTGCCTCACCTTCGCCAGTTCGCGATACAGTTTATCGGAGTAACCCTTGACGTCCACCCGCCAGGCGTCGAGGTAAGGGCTGATGGAATCCAGCGCCTCGGTGGTCATGTAGCCATTGGTGACATACACGGTGTAAAGCCCGTTTTCATGCGCCAGCCTGGCCGAATCGAGCGTGTATTCAAACCAGATGGCCGGTTCGTTGTAGGTCCAGGCCAGGCCGGCGCAGCCGTTTTTCTTAGCCATCTGCACAGCTTTTAGGGGTGATATCTCGCGCAGCGAATTCTGCACAGACGCGGGATCCTGCACGCAGGCAATCTCCCAGTTCTGGCAGTGGATGCAGTGAAAGTTGCAGCCGGCCGTGCCGAAGGAGAGCACAGAGCTGCCGGGAAAGAAATGGAAGAGCGGTTTTTTTTCGATGGGGTCGGCGGCTAACGAAGAGACCCTGGCATAATTGAGCGGCTGCAGGGACCCGTTTTCATTGCGCCTCACGCCGCACACGCCTGTTTTGCCGGGATTGATGCGGCAGCGCCACAGGCACACGTTGCAGCGCACACGCTGTCCCTCCAGCCTGTTGTAAAGCAGGGCCTCCGCCATAACCAGTTTTCTCCTCAGGCAAATTATAGCACAACAAAAAGAGGGAGTGGCGCATCAGCGGTGAGATTTTATACGCATTGAGGACATTTTCAGTGCAGCAGCGGCAGGGGGCAGCGCTATGAAATATTCAGCATTTTGCTGTTTACCAGGTGCACGTAGGCCGTAACCACATCCGTGTCATAGAGCTTACCTTGGTTCATCTGAATCTCTTCCAGCACTTCCTCCATGCTCAGTGCCGGATGATACGAGCGGCTGCTAACCATAGCCTGAACCACGTCAGCCACAGCCAGAATCCTGGCTTCGCGCAATATCTGTTCCCCTCTGAGTCCCTGGGGATAACCCGAACCGTCAAGACGTTCATGGTGCTGAAAGACGGCCTCGGCTACATTCCCGGGGAATTTAACAGCCTTGAGCATAGTATACCCCGCCTGCGCATGTGTCTTCACCATTATTTGTTGCATATGACTCAGCTTGTCCCGCCTATTCAGTATCTCGGCAGGGATCACTATTTTGCCTATATCATGTATTTGCCCGGCCAGGAAAACACAGTCAACAAATTCTTTTTCAGGACATATCTCCTCTGCGATTGCTTTTGCAAGATACGCTACCTGGCATTGATGACCTGCCGTATTTGGATCATGCAAATCTACCATATTGCCTATGACCTGTACCAGGCTCTCAATTGTTATCCTTGCTTTGTTGTCCTCTCGCATGTCCGCCTCCTGTGTGCCGGAATAAGCTGCGCACTCGTAGTATATCACGACCTGGTGGCAAAATATAGTCAAATCATATGGTCGCTTTGACATCAAATTCAATCATCTGATACAATCTGACCTTGGGCAGGCGTTCCCCCCCTCGACCTGACAATTTGCAATGCACCCGGGCGTACTTATCCTATAAGCAATTCCGTTTAGCATGCCTGGTTTCAGGGTAGTTAAAAATAAATATCATTCAAAGGAGGCCTAATGAAAGTCACTTTAAGTGTAATCAAGGCTGATATAGGGGGATGGGTGGGACATTGCAGCATGCACCCCAACTTGATAGCAGAGGGCGAGGCCTGCATGGCCAAGGCCAAGAAATCCGGACTGCTCATCGATTACCACGTTACCCGCTGCGGCGACGACCTGCAGTTCATCATGACGCACAAGCGCGGCATCGATAACAGCAAGGTTCACGAAATGGCCTGGAACACCTTCCAGAGCTGCACGGCCATCGCTAAGAAATTGAAGCTGCACGGCGCGGGACAGGACCTGCTCTCCGACGCTTTCTCCGGCAACGTCAAGGGACAGGGGCCGGGCGTGGCCGAGATGGAGCTTGAGGAGCGCGAGGCGGAGCCGGTCATCGTCTTCATGGCCGACAAGACTGCCTCCGGCGCCTGGAACCTGCCGCTTTACTCAATGTTCTGCGACCCCTTCAACACCATCGGCCTGGTCATCTCCTCCAACATGCACTCGGGCTTCAAGTTCGAAGTCCATGATGTCAAAGAGAGCAAACGCATCATGTTCAACTGCCCCGACGAGATCTACGATATGCTGGTCTTCATCGGCGCGCCTTCGCGCTATAACGTGAAGTCGGTTTACTCCCGCGAGACCGGCGAGATAGCCGCTACCTCATCCACGCAAAAGCTGTCCCTGCTGGCCGGGCGCTATGTGGGCAAGGATGACCCTGTCTGCATCGTCAGGGCGCAGGGCATCTTCCCGGCCGTCGGCGAGGTGCTGGAACCATTTGCCCGCCCGCACATCGTGGAAGGCTGGATGCGCGGTTCGCACAACGGCCCGCTCACACCCGTATCTGTGAAAGGCTGTAACCCCACGCGTTTCGACGGCCCTCCGCGCGTTATCGCCGCAGGCTTCCAGCTTGCCGAGGGCAGGCTGGTGGGACCGGTCGACATGTTCGACGACATAGCCTTCGACAATGCCCGCCAGCAAGCTATGGACATGGCAGATATGCTGCGGCGGCACGGCCCCTTCGAACCCCACAGGCTGCCGCTGGACGAGATGGAATACACCACCATGCCCCAGGTTATGAAAAAGCTGGCCAAACGCTTCGAGAAGATTTAACCAGCCCCATGCCCAGGCTGCTGCTGGCCACTACCAATCAAGGCAAGGCCGCCGAATACCGGGACCTGCTCAAAGGGCTGGATTTCGAGCTGGTAACGCTGGACCAGGCCGGCATCAGCCAGGAAGCTGAAGAAGACTACACTACTTTCGCAGAAAATGCCCGCTTCAAGGCCGAATTCTACTCGGCTTTGAGCGGGCTGATTACTTTGGCGGACGATTCCGGACTGGAGGTCGATGCCCTGGGAGGGGAACCCGGCGTACGCTCCTCGCGCTACGCCGGGGATAACGCCGGCGACGCCGAGCGTGTCAACTTCCTTTTAAACAAACTCCGGGATATCCCGCAGGACAGGCGGCAGGCCAGGTTCAGGTGCGTCATCGCCATCGCTCAACCGGGTCAGACGACGCAGACCGCCGAGGGAACCTGCCAGGGCTACATCGCGCTCGAGCCGCACGGGGATAACGGTTTCGGCTATGACCCCATTTTCTACCTGGCGGAATATGCTAAAACCATCGCCGAACTGCCGCCCGAAATCAAGAACCGCATCAGCCACCGTGGGCGCGCCGCCGCGAAGGCCCGCCAGTTGCTCGTAAATTTGAACGGTTGCTAATCATCCGGAGTTGTCCTTGCGAGGAACGAAGCGACGAAGCAATCTGTAGGGGCGGGTTTTTAAACCCGCCCGCCTAAACGGGCGCACCTGAAGGTACACCCCTACGGCACAAAAACGTCATTGCGAGAAGCCCGCCCCCAAAAATGTCTTTGCGAGAAGCCCGCAGGCGACGAAGCAATCTCAGGGCATTACGCCACCAATCCTAAGGCATAGCGCCACCAACGGTCGGATTGCCGCGGCCGCGGCGGCGGCCTCGCAATGACACCCCAAAAACGTCATTACGAGGAACGAAGTGACGAAGCAATCCTAAGGCCGTAAGGCCTTACGTAGGCCGGTCAGATTGCCACGGCCGGTACGGCGGCCCGCAATGACATTTTTGAGTCGGATTGCCGCACCCTTATTTCTATATCGTTATTGCAAATAATTTGCATTAGCGTTATTATTAAAGACATGAAACTCGATAAAACGATTCTTAGAAGCCCGGGCGCACGTATGACCTCCCAACGCACCCTGGTGTTCGATATCATCAGCCGCGGCGGCGGGCACCTGGCAGCGGACGAGATTTACGCCAGGGCGCGCCGCAAGAAGCCGCTCATCAGCCTTTCCACCGTCTACCGGGCTATCGCTAAATTTAAGCAGCTCGGGCTGGTGGTGGAATCGCACCTGGGCCAGGAGCATCACCACTACGAGGC
>CAIYTC010000050.1 GCA_903929005.1 uncultured Dehalococcoidia bacterium
AATAAATTCGAGGATGCCATTCCTGTATTCGAACAGTCGCTGGCGCTGAATGCGGATAATTCCGAAGCCTGGGATTCCAAAGGTTATTGCCTCTATGAACTCGGCCGCTATGAGGAATCTTTGCAGTCGATTGATAAAGCCCTGCAGATAGAGCCCGACAGTGCCGTATTTTTGAACAATAAAGGCCTTACGCTATTTGCCTTAAACCGCTACGACGAAGCAGTGAAATCCTACGAGGCGTCGATTGAGATTTATCCTTCTTACAGGGAAGCCATGTATGGAAAATGCCAGTGCCTGGAAAAGCTGGGGCGCACCGGCGAGGCACAGGCGTGTAACCAGGCATTGGCCGGCCTGTCGGAATTTAAGAATCTCGAGAAGCCCCTGATTGAGAAATAAGGCGATGCCGGCGTCCGGACCGGTCCCGCAGCGCATCTTAGTAATCACTAAAAAGATTGTCGAAATGCTTAACACGAAATAAGTGGGCTGATGTATGAAACGATGGATACCAGGCCCCTGAAATTTAAGGAGGCACTAATGAAAAATTCAATAAAACCAATTCTCTTTATAGCTACACTGGCTGCCCTGCTTGCCTCAATTGCCTGCAGCAGTCCGTCAACTGTCAGCAGTCCAGCGCCGGCCGCTCCGCCCTCTTACCAGTCTTCAAAGTCGATGTCAGCAGACGGCGCTTCTGCACCGGAAGCCGGCGGTGCAGGAGGGGCCGGGGAGACATCCACAACAGACCGTAAAATAGTCAGGACCGGCTCAATTAAAATGGAGGTCAGTGATATAAGCAAATCTCAGGCTGATATAACCGATATCGCCGGCCAGGCTAAAGGCTATGTGGTTTCCTCTATCCAGCGCGCGGAGCAGGAGGAACCCACTGGTTATATATCCATCAGGGTCCCGGCTGGCAGTTTTAACGATGTCATGCAGAAGCTGAGGGCGCTGGCGGTTAAGGTAACCTATGAAAACACCAACAGCCAGGACGTCACTGAACAGTACATGGACCTCGAAGCCCAACTGAAAAATTACCAGGCCACCGAGGCTCAATATCTCGAATTGCTGAAAAAGGCTGATAACGTCAAGGACATACTCGAAGTGCAACGTGAATTATCCAACGTGAGGGGCAATATCGAAAGGGTGAAGGGAAAGATGCAATATTTGGAGCGCACTTCAGATATGTCGCTGATTGAAATCACCCTGGCAAAATCCAGGCCCCTCGGCGAAAGCACCTGGGACGTGGGCGGGATATTCAAGGCCGCCGTCGACGGCTTAATCGTTTTGGGCCAAATCGTCCTGGGCATCCTCATCTGGCTACTGGTCTTCTCCCCGGCATGGATAATCGTGCTGGTAATAATCTTCCTGGTCAGGAGACGAAAGAAGGCACAGGCAAAATCGGCGCTACCCAAGCAATAACCCTCCGGACGCGCCGGGACTTTAGTTAAAATCCTCAACGGGGATAACCTGTTGGCCCATTGGAGCTGCTCCCCTGAGGATTGGGACAGCTACGCGGACACGCAATACAAGGATGTGAAAGCGGGTAAAAAGGCGCTATTGTATGTCAC
>CAIYTC010000051.1 GCA_903929005.1 uncultured Dehalococcoidia bacterium
CAACTGCAAAAACGACCACAACCCAAGCACCCGGCGGATTCGGCATTGGCGGGGGAATATTAAGATGATAGCCCTTGAAGGGATAACTAAAGCCTATAAAATGGGAAAGATAGACCTGGTGGTTCTTAAAGGGATAAATCTCCAGGTGAAGCAGGGTGAACTGGTGGCAATAATGGGCGCTTCCGGCTCCGGCAAAACTACCCTGCTGAACATCGCCGGGTGTTTGGACAGGCCCACAACCGGGAAATATTATTTTGAGGATAAAGAGGTTAGCCACCTCAAAAGCAGCGAATTAGCCCGTATCCGTGGACAGCGTATCGGGTTCATCTTTCAGACTTTCAACTTATTATCCCGTATCACGGCGTTAGCCAACGTAGAGCTTGGCATGACATATGCCGGAGGTGTGAACCGTAAACGGGCCATCGAAGCACTCGCTAAAGTTGGACTCGAAAAACGTATTAATCATCGTCCGCTCGAACTTTCCGGCGGAGAACAGCAGAGGGTCGCCATCGCCCGTGCCATTGTTAAAAATCCATCCCTCTTTTTAGCGGATGAACCTACCGGACAATTGGACAGCAGTTCCGGCGAGGAAGTAATCTCGATACTTCTTTCCTTGCATGCCGAGCAGGGAACTACTTTGATTATCGTCACACATGATGCCAGTATTGCTCATCGCTGCCAGCGCATAATTCACCTCAAAGATGGCGAAGTTATTGCGGAGGAAAATGTATGAAAAAGCTATTTGGACTGCTGGGTAGTGTCTGGGGTGGTGTTATTACTCACAAACTACGGAGCTTCCTGACGATGCTGGGTATCGTCGTCGGGGTCGCCGCCGTCATCATCCTGATGGCTGTCGGTAAAGGAAGCACGCAGTCGATTGTTTCCAGGTTTTCCAGCCTGGGGGCAAATACACTAACTGTTAGCCCTGGTTTCACACAACAAGAGGGAGGTATCAGGACGGCATTTGGCAGCGCCAGCACTCTTACTCTGGAAGATGCCGAAGCGATTGCCTCAAATGTCAATAACATCACCGCTGTGGCTCCTTCGTCCAGTACTCAAGTACAGGCAATTGTAGGCAAACTAAACCAGCGTGCTACGGTAACGGGAGTTACTCCTGAGTATGCCCAGGTAAACGGTATCCAGATGGCCGAAGGTGAGTTCATTTCTGCTGATGACAATAACAGTATAGCACGCGTAGCAGTGATTGGGCCGAATGTACAGACAGCTCTTTTCCCTGACTCAGATCCAATAGGTCAGACGATGAGGGCAGGAAATTACATCGTTACGGTGATTGGGGTTCTGGAGAGCAGCGGTCAGTCAACATTTGGCTCAACAGACAACGCTATTCTTATGCCTTTGAACACATTGCAGTTGCTGGGTGGACAACAAATAACTAAGAACGGAGATCACGTTGTCTCGTCTATCGGGGTTGAAATAACAGATACTAAATATGTCACCACTGTTACCAATGATATCACGACGCTTCTCCTCGAACGCCACCAGATTTTAGACGCCGCTGACGCTGATTTCAGTGTCACATCGGTAGAAGCACTCCTTTCGAGCTTAACCTCAGTTACCAACCAGTTGACATTACTCCTGGGCGCAATTGCTGCCATCTCCCTGCTGGTGGGCGGTATTGGTGTCATGAACATCATGCTGGTATC
>CAIYTC010000052.1 GCA_903929005.1 uncultured Dehalococcoidia bacterium
ATTGCGAGGAGCGTAGCAACGAAGCAATCCTGTAGCAGTACGCCATTAACAGACAGATTGCCGCGTCCGTTGCGACGGCCTCGCAATGACGAGGGAAAAGGGAGCCCTCAACAAAAACGTCATTGCGAGGAGCGTAGCGACGAAGCAATCCTGTATAATGGACCTGTGAGTGAAAGGCATTTTTATGTTTACATTATGACCAATTGGAAAAACACGGTGCTTTATACAGGTGTAACCAATGACCTGATAAGACGCGTTTATGAACACAAAGAGAGGCTTGTTGAGGGTTTCACTAAACGTTACAATCTGACAAAACTGGTATATTACGAAGTCGCGGCAAATGCCGAGGCAGCCATTCTCCGGGAGAAACAACTTAAGGCCGGATCCAGGCAAAAGAAAGTGGAGCTTATTGAAGAACTGAATAAAACGTGGTCGGACCTTTACACTGAATTACTATAGATTGCCGCGGCCGTTGCGACGGCCTCGCAATGACGAGGGTAAAAAGGATGGCATCGCCATGATGAGTAAAAAGATGCTCAATGACGGAAGGAAGGAAATAGAATGACACTGGCGGAGAAGATACTGGCAACCCACTCGGGCAAGGCGAGCGTCAGTCCGGGCGACTTCCTGAGCGTTAAAACCGACCTCGTGCTCTCCAATGATATAACCGCGCCCATGGCTATAAAGGAGTTCGACCGCCTGGGGGTCCCGGGGGTATTCGACCCTAAAAAAATCGTTATGGTGCCCGACCATTTCTGTCCCAACAAGGACATTCAATCGGCAGAACAGGCCAAGATGATGCGTGAATTCGCCAGGAAGCATGGCCTGGTTTATTTCGAAGTGGGAGAGATGGGTATCGAGCACGTCATCCTGCCTGAAAAAGGGCTGGTACTGCCGGGAGAGGTCGTGGTGGGGGCTGATTCCCATACCTGTACGTATGGCGCCTTGGGCGCTTTCGCCACCGGTATGGGCTCGACCGACATCGCCATCGCCATGGCCACCGGCGAGATCTGGATGAAAGTGCCTTCGACAATTAAATTCATATTTCACGGCAAGCCCGGCCAATGGGTGGGCGGCAAGGATTTGATCCTTTATCTTATTGGGGACATCGGCGTCGATGGCGCCCTCTATTCCGCTATGGAATTCCATGGTGAAGCCATTAGCGCACTCGGTATGGATGGGCGCTTTACCATGTCGAATATGGCCATTGAAGCCGGCGGCAAGGCCGGGCTCTTCCACGTGGATGCTAAGACGCGCAGCTATCTCAAAGGGCGCACGACGCGCAAATATACGGAATACCGCTCGGACCCCGACGCGGCCTACGCGCGGGTAATCGAGTACGACGCTTCCAAGATAGAGCCGCAGGTTGCCTTCCCTCATCTTCCTTCTAATACCAGGCCGCTAAGCCAGGTTGGCGATATCGCCATCGACCAGGTGGTGATAGGCAGTTGCACCAACGGCAGGATAGATGACCTGCGCCTGGCGGCCGGCATACTCAAGGGCAGGAAGGTGGACCGGCATCTCCGCTGTATCATCCTGCCCGGCTCTCAGCAGGTTTACCTTGACGCCCTAAAGGAGGGTTTAATCGAGATATTCATCAGGGCGGGCGCCGCGGTGAGCACGCCTACCTGCGGCCCTTGCCTGGGCGGCCACATGGGCATACTGGCAGCCGGTGAAAAGTGTGTATCCACCACCAACCGCAACTTCGTTGGACGCATGGGCCACATCAAATCTGAAATATACCTCGCCAATCCTGCGGTAGCAGCCACCAGCGCGGTACTAGGCAGGATCGCTAACCCACAGGAGGTCGTATAATGCCACTCCAGGGCAAAGCATTTAAATACGGGGCTAATGTTGACACGGATGCCATCATACCGGCGCGCTATTTGAACCTGCACCTGCCGGAGGACCTGGCCAAGCACTGCATGGAAGACCTCGACGCCGGGTTTATCAATCAGGTTAAGCCGGGAGACATTATAGTAGCGGACACTAACTTCGGCTGCGGATCTTCGCGGGAACATGCGCCGGTTGCCATCCAAGCCTCAGGAATTTCCTGCGTCATAGCCAAGAGCTTCGCCCGCATCTTCTTCCGCAACGCCATCAACATTGGACTGCCCCTGCTGGAATGTGAAGATGCCGTAGATAACATCAACCCGGGTGATATGGTCGAGGTCGACCTTGCTGCCGGCAGGGTAACCAATTTATCCGGCCCTAAAACTTTCACCTCCAAACCCTACCCTGACTTTATGCTGCAGATAGTTAAGGCCGGCGGACTGGTGGAGCACACGAAGAAGAAGCTCTCGGGAGCTAAATAATTTGAAATTCAACATCGCTGTCCTGCCGGGCGATGGTGTCGGTCCCGACGTAATTAAGGAGGCACAACGTGTGCTGGATGCGGTGGGCAAGCGCTTCGGCCACCAGTTCGATTATAGCCCTGGCTATATAGGCGGAACGGCTATAGATAAATTCGGGGAGGCGCTGCCGCGGGAAACGCTGGAAATGTGCCGTAAATGCGATGCCGTCTTGCTGGGCGCCGTGGGCGGGCCGAAGTGGGATGACCCCAATGCCAGCACCAGGCCGGAAGACGGCCTGCTGGCCATCCGCAAAGGCCTGGGGCTTTTCGCCAACCTGCGTCCGGTCAAGATGTTCAAGGTCCTGGAGAATTCCACCAGCCTCAAGCCGGAGATCGTCCGCAATGTCGATATGATGGTTATCCGCGAATTGACCGGCGGCCTTTATTTCGGCAAACCCAAGAAACGCTGGAATACTACCAGGGGCAGGCGTGCAGTGGATGCCATGTATTATACGGAAAAAGAAATAGAGCGCATTATACGTGTCGGCTTCGAACTGGCCATGTCGCGGCGGAAAAAGCTTACTTCGGTGGACAAGGCCAACGTCCTGGAATCATCACGGCTGTGGCGGCAGATAGCCGGTGAGATAGCCGGCGCCTATCCACAGGTTAAGCTGGATAATATGCTGGTGGACGCCTGCGCCATGCGCCTGATACAAAACCCCTCGTATTTCGATGTCATAGTAACCGAAAACACCTTCGGCGATATCCTCACCGACGAAGCATCCATGCTGGCCGGTTCCATGGGCATGCTGCCCTCCGCCAGCCTGTCCGGCATCCCGGCCGGTAAATCAGCCCGGGCCTTCGGCCTGTACGAGCCCATCCACGGCAGCGCTCCGGATATCGCCGGTAGGGATATGGCCAACCCTATAGCCACGATTTTAAGCGCGGGCATGATGCTTAATTATTCGTTCGGACTGGGCCGGGAGGCCCTTGCTGTAGAACGCGCAGTGCGGCAGGTATTGGATGAAGGCTACCGCAGCAGGGATATCATGACGGAAGGGATGAAGTTGGCGGGAACAGTCGAAATGGGTAAGCTTATCGCAGAAAGAATAAAAACCTGAGCCGTTAGCAGCATGAAACATATCGACCTCTACGATACGACCCTGCGGGACGGTGCCCAGCAGGAAGGTATCTCCTTCACTGTAGCGGACAAGCTGAAAATCGCCCAAAAACTCGATGACCTGGGGATTAATTTTATCGAGGGCGGCTGGCCCGGCTCTAACCCCCGAGACACCCAGTTCTTCGCCAGGGCCGGGAGCTTAAAGCTCAAGAGTGCAGTCTTAGTGGCCTTCGGCAGCACGCGCCGTGTAGATACGGATGTAGAGGAGGATAGCGGCCTTCAAGCCCTTGTGCAATCCGGCGCTAAAGCTGCCAACATCGTGGGCAAAACCTGGGACCGCCAGGTCACCCGGGTGCTGGAGACCAGCCTGTCGAATAACCTTGCCGTTATCCATGAATCAGTAGCCTTCCTTAAGTCGCAGGGGCTCAGCGTTTTCTTCGATGCTGAGCATTTCTTTGATGGCTTTAAGTCAAACCCGTCTTACGCCGTTCAGGCACTGCTGGCTGCTGCTAAAGGAGGCGCTGATTGCCTGGTACTCTGCGATACCAACGGGGGTACGCTTCCTTCCGAAATCAGCTCCATCATAAAACAAGTCAGGAAGAAACTGGTTTGCCCGCTGGGCATCCACGCGCACAATGACAGCGAAATGGCGGTGGCTGCTTCCCTGGCAGCCGTCGAAGGCGGCGCCTGCCACGTTGAGGGCACCATCAATGGTTATGGCGAGCGCTGCGGCAACGCCAACCTGTGCTCTATCATACCCGCCCTGCAGCTTAAATTGGGCCTTAAGTGTATTACTGCCGGGCAGTTATCCAGGATCAGCGAGGTC
>CAIYTC010000053.1 GCA_903929005.1 uncultured Dehalococcoidia bacterium
AAAGCTTAAATCTTGTGGATTTTAGCTTCAAATATCTCGATGGAGGAGAGTTCATATGCCCGTTATGTAGATGGCCGATTGATTATTGTCTTCCTGTTAGTAATAGTTGGAGCGCTGGTATAAGCTTTTTGCTCTCAAATAAGAGTTCGGGAACCGTCCAGTGTCCCCCACCAAGTTAGGCAATAATATCGCCTAACTTTAGCTTTGGTTTATCAAACTAGAGCCAGACAACAACCATTATAGCTTCGATGGCAGGTGATATTATTACCATTGAACAAAACGGGATGTATGTTCATCCATAATAAAAACATCATAGCCAGAGGGCTATAAAAAACCACTATCCCCTAAAGTATACAGTTATCCCAGGACAAATAACTTTCTGAATATTTAATGTCCTGTCTGCTTTCTTCTCAGCATGATTGCCATGTCCACCACCAGGGCTAATAAGATCAGGGCAATGCTGATATAAAGGATGATGTTCGGATTGGCCGTCTCATCCACAGTAAAGCTGCCAGCGGATACCCCACCCACGTATACCGCGTAGGTGCCCGGCTCATTACGGCTGATGGTGAAGGTTACAGTGGCAAGCGAGCCGCTGCTGACCGCCACTCCCTTGCTGACCTCCTCCTGGCCGTTGATGTAAACCCTGATATTAGCGGTGCCATTGCTCGTTCCCTTGTTAGCCACGCTGGCGATGATGGTGATAGGTGTCCCCGGTTCTACCCTTGAGCTGGATATGCTGGCGCTCTGCACCTGCAGGTTGGCAAAATTCATAGGACCTTGCTGTGAGATAGGAGCGGAAACAGAACCAGATGAGCCTCCCGACCCTGTGCCAATTAAACTGATCGCAAAGACGGCGCTGATGGTGTGGTTGGAAGTCACGTTGCTGAAGGTGTAGTTAGAGATAGCCCCTTCAGACCTTCCGTCGACCAGCACATCATTAATCATGTAGGGCAAATTGGCCGTAATGGTGAAAGTCTGGCTGGCGCCGTTGTTGACCGTCACCTGTCCTGAGGGGGAAATCGAGCCGCCTTCGCCAGCGTTGGCTGTTATGGTATAGGTTCGCGGTGCCGGCTCGGCAATATACTTGATAGTATAATAATCAAAGTTCCCGCTGGCATTTGTGGCGCCGCCAGTGATAATGATATTATCCCCGTGATCAACCGCAATGCTCCAGGCGGCATCTCCGCGTCCACCATAATAGGACAATACCCAAAGTCTATTACCAGATTTGTCGTATTTAATGGTGCCGTAATTTTCATTTCCTGCAATGTTTAGGGTACCGGTCACCACATAATTATCGTGCGAGTCGACCGCCACACGCCAGGGGAAGCTTGTCGGCTGGCCGTAATCCCTTACCCACGATTCCTCACCATATTTATTGTATTTGACGGTGCGGTATATGAACTGGTATTCCCAATTTACCTGCAAACCGGACATGCCGGTGACTATAACGTTATCTTCGGAATCAACGGCTACACCCTTGCCCTCGTTATCGCTATAGCCCGGAATGCCGAAAATCGCCTCCCGCAGGAGATTGCCGTTACTGTCGTACCATAACGTGTAATATTTGCCTGTTGGATAGCCGCACTGGCCGGTTACTATTACATTGTCCTGAGAATCGACGGCAACATCAAAGGCCTCACACGTGCCGAACGG
>CAIYTC010000054.1 GCA_903929005.1 uncultured Dehalococcoidia bacterium
TCGCGATTGAGGCAAAGATCGATGGCGTATTAATCAGGGATAGCGGCAAGGCTATACATGAATACCTGCTTTTCGGTCATTCATGACACCGAGTGATATTTTTAAATTATCTTAAATTGGAGGAGTTGTTAACATGGGTCTTGCAAGAGATGTAGTCATTGTTGATTATCTGCGCTCTCCCTTTTCTAAGGGCAGTCCAAGGGCGCCTGAAAAGGACCTGCTGAATGGTTATACTATGCAAGAAGTGCTGGGTATGCTCTGGAAAGAGCTTATCAAGAGAAATAAGATAGATCCGGAAATTATCGACGAGGCGATTACCGGTACCGGCACACCTGTCCTCGAGCAGTTCACTTTCGGCGGCAAAGTAGCTACCTACTGGGGCGATCTGCCGTTTAAAGTCGCCAGCCATCAGACTGACATGCAGTGCGGCTCATCGTTCTGCGGCCTCAGGTCGGCTGTCATGAGCATCGCCTGCGGTTTTTCTGAGGTATGCCTGGCCGGTGGCGTTGAGCATATGACCCATATCCCGATGGGCGCCGCCGGCGCCATAACTTTTCCGCAGAAAATGCTGGAGAACGCCCCTGAATTCAAGAGATTCGACTTGCCATTCTCAACCAACATGGGTTACACGGCGCAGAAAACACAGGAATTGTATGGATTGACCAGGGAAGATATGGATAAATGCGCCGTCAGGTCCCACAGGCTGTGCGCCGAAGCTACTAAGAGCGGCTGGCTCAAACAGGAAATGCTGCCATTGACAATTACCCTTCAAGACGGCAGCAAGCAGATTTTTGATTATGACCAGTGTTGCAGGCCGGATACCACGATGGAGACTATGTCCGCACTGAAGCCTGCTTATAAAGCAGATGGCACCATCACCGCCGGTAATGCTTCGCCTCTTTCCGCCGGCGCCTCTTCCATGCTGATTATGTCCGGGGAAAAGGCCAAGCAGCTCGGGCTTAAACCGATGGCAAGCTTTGTTTCCTTCGGTGTTGCCGGTATCGATCCTACTATAATGGCTGCCGGCCCGGTGCCCGCTATTAGGAGGTCCCTTGAGTACGCCAACATGAAAGCCGGGGACATTGATTACTGGGAGATTAACGAGGCCTTTGCGGTTGTTCCTTTGTTGGCCCAGAAAGAATTCGGCATTCCGGAAGATAGGGTCAATATCCACGGTGGCGCCATGTCCATAGGTCACCCGCTGGGTGTCAGCGGCATCAGGCTGGTCGGCACCCTGGCCAGGATCCTCCAGGAAAAGAAAGCTAAGTACGGCAATGCCTCGATGTGCGTCGGTGGCGGACAGGGTATCGCTGCTATCATCAAGTCAGAATAATGAGCTTTCACGTACAGCGAAAGATAACAGAAGTGGCGTCCCGATGACCGGGACGCCACTTGCTATTTATGCTTTTTGTCGATCTTCAACAGAAAATATTCTATGCTATCATGCGCATAGATAGTAAAATTATCGCCTTTTAGATAAACCGGACTTCCATTGGTAATACGTGTAAACGCGAAAAATTGCCGTTGTGGCACGCTCAACTGAAGGAAAAACGGCGAAGCCGGCCTCCAGCATACGGCTGAATGACTTTTCGGGAAGGCCGTCATCGCCGGGCGCTGTATTAGTGTTAAGTACCAGCACCACCGGTTTGGGTGACAATTTGGCCCATTCAATGAGGGTATCCGTATGAATCTGATATTGAAAATCGCGCGGTACAAAGGGGTCCTGTTCCGGTGTGGAGTGCAGCAAAACGAGGTCCGCCCCATCCCATCCTGCCACCGCGTTGAATGCCTCCCTGGCCTTGTCCATTCCCCAGTAAGGATTAATATCCAGGGGGTTTTTAAATATATTGCCCGCATCCGTTTTATAAACCTTCATCAGGGCCTGCCTGAGTTCAGACGGCAGCATCGGCATTTTCAGCCCGGCCCGGCAGCAGTCGTCGGACGCCTGCACACACGATCCGCCACCATGCCCGAGAACCAGGGTATTTAATCCCTTGATTTCCGGGCAGCGCTGCAATACGGTAACCACATCGAACATCTCCTTGACGCTGTAAACCCTGATTGCACCGGTCTGACGCAGAAGCGCTTCCCAGGTCAGGTTGGAGCCGGCAATAGCGCTGGTATGGGAGACGGCTGCCTGCGAGCCGCCTTCCGTGGCCGCACATTTGAAGACAATCACCGGCTTCTTAGCTGCGGCATCACCGAGCACCTGGAGCAGGCGCGGCCCAAAGTTTGTGCCCTCGATATAGGCGGTAATGATGTCAGTCTCGTTGTCCTGGGTAAAATATTCCAGCAAGTCGCATTCATTGATATCGGCAGCGTTGCCGTAGCTGACGACCTTGCTGAAATAGATGCCGCGCCTGGTGGCCTCTTTGACGCCCAGGATACACTGGCCTCCGCTCTGAGCTAAATAGCCTACTTTGCCGGCCGTGTGTGAAAAATCCAGGCCGAAAGCAAGGCCGGAGCCAGGACAGTAAATCCCCATGCAATTAGGGCCGATAATGCGTATACCGTATTTTCTGGCGGTGTGCAAAATCTCTTGCTGAAGTTGCAACCCCAGCCTGTCTTCAATCTCCCCGAAGCCTGAAACGAAGAGGTGCATGACCCTGACCCCTTTTCTGCCGCATTCCTCAACTAATTGCGGTACTTCGCGGTTGGGGATGGCTGTGATTACATAGTCCACTACCCCGGGGATATCCCCGATATTTTGGTAGACCTTCAGCCCGCTGACCGCCCCCTCACCTGACCCGACGGCATATAAAGGATCTTTATATCCAAAATCCTGCAGAATCCTGATGAACTGGTTGCCTAACTTGAATCTATTCTGAGAATCGGGGATAGCGCCAACTACGGCAGTTGATCGCGGATGGAAGATATAGTCTAACCCTGACCGGGTTCCCTTATGTGGTGTCAATTCAATTACCCTGGCGCAAGGCCTACAGGCCCAACTGCGCGGCCACGATCTCCCTGTGGAAATCGGCATCGCCGTAGGCAATCTCACCGGCCTTGGCCCGCCTGAAATACAGGTGCATATCGTGATCCATAGTGAAGCCGATGGCGCCGAATATCTGGTGCGCCAGCACGGCAACCCGTTTAAAAGCCTCGCTCGTCCATGCTTTGGCCATAGATATTTCCAAATCCGAGGGAAGGCCTTCACTTTCCGTCCAGGCAGCTTTATAAGTGATAAAGCGTGACCCGTCGACGTCCGTTACCATGTTGGCGCAATAGTGCTGGATGGCCTGGAAGGCGCCGATGGGACGGCCGAACTGGACCCTTTCCTTGGCATAGCTAACAGCCATATCCAGCGAGGCCTGAGCGCCGCCCACCATCTCGGCGCACTTTGCCACCGCTGCTTTTCTCAGAATAGACTTTATGACCGGCCAACCGCCGTTTAACTTGCCCACCAGGTCCTTCGACGGGATCGTGACATTGTCGAAAACAACCTCGCAAAGTTTGTCCCTGCCCAATGTTTTGAGCGGGGTTACCTTCACGCCACGGCTTTTAACGTCAACTATGAAAATGCTTATGCCCTCTGCCGGGTCAGCGCCGCTTTTTGTGCGCGCCGCGACCAGCAGGAAATCGGCGACATTGGCATCCGGTACGAAGAGCTTGGCGCCGTTCAAAATATATTGGTCCCCTTTGGCTTCAGCCACCGTTTCGACAGATTCCGGCAGGTAGGTACCGTCCAATTCCGTTAGAGCAAGTGTCATAATCATTTCACCGCTGCATATCTTGGCCAGGTAGGCCTGCTTCTGTTCCTCGGAACCGGCCTCCATGAGTGTAAATCCGGCTAAAACCACTGTGGCAAAAAACGGGCCGGGAACAATATTGTAGCCCATCTCATCAAGAAGGACGATCAAATCAAGCAGGGTCCCCCCATTGCCCCCGAATTTCTCAGGAAAGGGCAGCCCCATCCAGCCCAATCCCGCCATCTTTTTCCACAAGTCCCTGGACAAGCCGGAATCGCCTTCGTCCAATTCCCGGACCAGCTTCTTTGGGCATTCCTTGCTTAAAAACTCCTTTGCCGATTTCTTCAACATTTCCTGTTCTTCGTTCAAACCCAGGTCCATAATTTTCCCTCCCGATATTAACTATTATTTCTCACTATTGAACTATTTTCTTTTTAATCCCAGGCCGCGCTGGGCCAGGATATTGCGCTGTATTTCCGACGTCCCTGCGCCGATTACCGCCGAGATTGAATCAAGATACCCGACAGCAAACCTTCCGGAAAGTGGAGCATGGCGGGAACCGGGCCACAACTGCGCCTGCTGTCCCATAATCTCCATGCCGGCATCAGCAAGCTTCCTGCTCAACAGGGTGGTGACCAGCTTTATTTCAGACGCCTCAATATTGGGGAAAAGGTTGTTATCCATCATCCAGGCAGTTTTGTAGTAAAGCAAAAAGGCGATTTCTATCTCAGTTGCAAGCTGAGCAAGTTTGGCCCTGACCCTGGCGTCTTCGCTCAGCAATTTGCCGTTCCGCCTGGTATTGCGCGTATAATTCAGCAAGTCCTCGAACCTGCGCCGGAAACCTCCCATGGAGATGACAAGCCTCTCAAAGTCCAGCGCCACCATAAGGTAATAAAAACCCATATTCATATCGCCGACAACATTCTTTTTCGGCACCCGCACATTATCAAAAAACACTTCGTTAAACGAATGAAAACCATTAATATTTACTATCGGCCTCATAGTGATGCCCGGGCTCTTATTATCCACGATAAACAAACTGGTGCCCTTATATGGGGGAGCGGCCATATCCGTCCTGGCCACCATCCAGCCGCAATCGGCCACATGTGCCCCGCTGCCCCAGATCTTCTGGCCATTGACTATCAAGTCATCGCCGTCTATATCTGCCCTGGCCTGAATTGCCGCAAGGTCAGAACCGGCATTAGGTTCACTATAAGCCAGCCAGAATTTCAGGTTTCCTTTGACGATCCTTGGTATCCACTCGCTTTTGAGTTCCTCGCTTCCGAAACGCAAAATAGTGGGGCCTGATATCAGCGTGGAGACATCCATACCAGGCATACCATAGTAGCTGAGCAGCTCGAAAAATATCGCCTGCTCCACGAAAGAACGCCCGCCACCGCCATATTCCTTGGGCCAGGCCATGGTTAACCAGCCCCGCTCCCCCATTTTTTCCCGCAACTTCTCAACCGCCGGGTCGCGTACCTCAAACTCACCTATGGCCCCGTAACCGCCGGGCCAGTAAAGGTCCTTATCTGCATAGCCCGGCAGCATCTCCTCAAGGATGAACTCTTCAACCTCGGCCCTGAATTTTTTCTCAGCTTCGTTAAAATGAAAGTCCATGATTATATCTTCGCTACGTTATTTATTCTACAGACCTAAGCTATTTACGCGGCAACCCGAGACCGCGCATGGCGATGATATTGCGCTGTATCTCATTTGTGCCGCCCCCCACACCAATCGACAGCGAAGCTATGTAGCTCCTGCACATAGCAGCTCTCTCTACCGCTCTTTGAGATCCGTAGGCCAATTGGCCGTACTGGCCCAGCACCCGCATACCGGCATCGGAGATCCTGCGCAACAATTCACTGCCGAAAACCATAGCCTGTGAGGACTCGTAATTGGAATGCCCTCCCTTGCTATAAATCCAGGCGATGCGGTAACAGAGCATGCGCGCCACCTCAATCTCAATAGCCATCTCAGCTATCATATTACGCAGGATAGGGTCTTTGGACAGCAGCTTGCCTCCCCTTTTATTTGCTTTGGCATAGTTGACCATGTGATCCAGCAACAACTTATTGGCCGCGGCAGTCTGGACCCCTGAGCGCTCGAAATCGAGCGCCATGGCCAACTGGAACCAGCCGTTATTCTTGACGCCTACCAGGCTGGCGGCCGGGGTATGCACTTCATCAAAAAACACTTCATTGAACGAGTGGCAGCCGATGGCGTTTATAAGCGGGCGTATCGTAATGCCCGGGTTTTTCATATCGACCACAAACATGCTCATGTTGCGGTGCTTGGGCAACTCGGGGTCGGTGACGGCGCCCAGCCAGCAATAATCAGCAAAATGCGCGTAGCTGCACCAGATCTTCTGCCCGTTGATGATGTAATCGTCGCCTTTCTCCACGGCCCGCGTTTGCAGTGAGGCCAGGTCGGATCCAGCATTGGGTTCGCTGTAACCCAGGCAAAATACTATGTCGCCTTTCGCTATGCGGGTCAGGTAATCTTTTTTCTGCTGCTCGCTGCCAAAATGCTGAAGGGCCATGCCCACCCAGTTGACCGTTATCTCAGTCTCAATCCCAACCGGGGCATCCTGATATGTGAGCTCCTCTGCCAGGATGAGTCGCTTGATGTGTCCCAAC
This sequence comes from uncultured Dehalococcoidia bacterium, assembly GCA_903929005.1. Taxonomy (GTDB): domain Bacteria; phylum Chloroflexota; class Dehalococcoidia; order GIF9; family UBA5629; genus CAIMUM01. Next base: position 6,329 of record CAIYTC010000054.1, read on the forward strand.
CCGGCCCCGCCATATTCCACAGGATAGGCCGGCGCCAGCCATCCCCTGGAACCAAGCTTCTTCTGGAACTGGCGGGATATCTGCCATGATTCATCGGTCTCCTGCCAGAAACCGGTGGGCAGCTCACGCCAGCGCTGCGGTATGGCAGCCTTTACCCAGGCCTGTACCTCCTTGCGGAACGCTTCTTCTTCAGCAGTGAACCTGAAATCCATAGCGGCAACCTCCTATCTTAATAACGTACGGGCACTGCCCTGCGCCAGTAAAAGCCGTGATGACAACTTCCCGGGCTGAAGAAATTTTACCAGAAGAAAAAAATGGAATCAATATTAATTAATCGATTAATCAATATATTTCAACAGCTATCACGTGAATGCAAAATTATTTTTTGATTTTAGGTAAAAACATATTTACATGAATGCAAAATTATTATAAAATAGGCTGAAATTGTTGAGCGGTAAGGAGCATCATGATATATTTTGAGGATTTCCAGGTCGGCCAGAAAATAGTAACACGGGGACGCACAGTAACCGAAGCAGACATCGTGATGTTCGCCGCTTTGAGCGGGGACTGGTACGGCATCCACGTCAATGAGGAACTCGCTAAAAAAACGATCTTCGGGGGGCGCATAGCACACGGTTTCCTGGTTCTCTCGATAGCATCCGGGTTTGTCACGCCATATGATATAGCTGTAATTGCCTTTTACGGCATGGATAAGGTGAGGTTCACTGGCCCGGTTAAACTTGGTGATACGATCCACCTGGTAACCGAGGTCATCGAAATAAAGGATAAAGGGGACATGGGTGTTGTTGCCAACCAGTGGCATATCAAGAACCAGCGCGAAGAGGACGTAGCCGTCCTGGTCACCAAGGTGGCTGTCGCTAAAAAACCCAAGAGTTAAATAAACCCGCTGCAACAACATTACAAATTTATTTAAGGAGATTACTGAGGTATGCAGAGACCGGTGTCGACATATATTGAAAGCGATGATGGACTCCATCCCTTTGAAAATCCTGAATATTACGAATGGTGGTACCTGGATGCCCGCTTCGATAACGGGTATTCCTGTGTATTGACCTGGCACTGGCGTAATGAGTTCTTGAAACCGCACATACCCACGATACAGATTTTCATATATACTCCCGAGGGTAAAAGATATGTGGGACTGGATGCCATCGACCCCCAGGAATGTTTTGCCAGCCAGGAACGCTGCGATGTTAAAATGGGCGCCAGCTACTTGAGACAGGAAGGCGATTCATATCAGATGGCCATGCACAGCCGTAATGTCGGCTGTGAACTTGTCTACAAAGGCACGATCCCCGCCTGGAAAAGCGGCAACGGCAATTTCCCCGGGGGCGTTTTAAGTAAAGGATGGGCAGGATGGGTGATCCCCTGCCCGAGGGCCAGCGTTGAAGGCAAGTTGTTTATCAAAGGAATAGAGATACCGGTTAAAGGCGACGGGTATCATGACCACAACTGGGGAGATATCGACCTTTACGACCTTTTCAAAGGGTGGTACTGGGGCAGGCTGAACGACCCCAAATACACGATCATATTTTCCTGCACCCGCTCCCTCAAGGACACTGTTGAACCTTATCTCTTTATCGCCGATGAAAAGTCGACAATACTATCAACGAATAAATACGATTTTGCCGTAGAGCAGGATGAGATTGACACTGAGACCGGACAGAAGTACGCCAAAGCCATAACTCTGAAATACAGCGGCCAGGACATTAAATTGACCTGCCGATTAAATACGAAGCGGGTCGTAGAACATTCCCCGCTGCCCAAGGTGAATGAATACAATATGTTCAACTGGAGGTTTTTGGCAGACTACGAAGGTGAAATAATGGTGGACGGCCAGGCCGACAGGATCAAGGGCGAGACCATCCACGAGCGGCTCCTTTTCCGGCCGTAGCTACACTGTGCATGCGGGGCATTCACGATTGACAAACCCCGTGTTTTATTTTTAGAGAATCAAATATTATAAGGAGGTGTACAACGATGGCAGGCAGAGTTGGAATAGTGGCGGCCTCCATGACAAAGTTCGAAGCCGCCAAACCCTACCAACACTTGATGGACCTCGTGGTAGAGGTCACGGACAAAGTCGTAGAGGCCGCAGGGATCAATCTCAAAGACGATGTGGAAGCCGTCATAAGCTGTTCCCAGGACCACTGGGACGGGAGGACGATTTCCTCCATGCCCATACCTGATGCGGTCTGCTCACACCTGAAGGATGAATCCAAGGTGGCGGGCGACGGCGCCTACGCGGTCCTCTACGGGGCCATGCACATACTTTCCGGTGATAACAAGCTGGTTCTCGTGGTAAGTCACTGCGAGGAATCAATCACTGACGGCACCATGATCGAGAACTGGTCGATCGACCACATCTTCCACCGCATGCTGGGACTGGATTACACCATGGGAGCGGCTATGCAGGCCAAGCGCTACATGGACAAGTACAAGTTAACTCCGGAACAGTTCGCCAAAGTGGTGGTGAAAAACAAGGGCAACGCGCGCAAGAACCAGTACGCACAGGAGGCCATGGATCTCACTATTGAGCAGGTGCTCAAGTCGAAGATGCTGGCGGACCCCATCACTGAACTGCAGAAGAAACCCGTTTCCGACGGCGCCTGCGCCATGATTCTGGCCAATGAAGAAGTTGCTAAAAAGTTGACACCCCATCCCGTGTGGATAACCGGGGTTGGGAATTATTACGAGGCGCACAACCCTGGTGACCGGGACCTGGTGGAATGTGCAGCGCTGATTAAAGCAGCCCAAAAGGCCTATAAAATGGCGGGCATCGGCAACCCGGCCAAGGACATTGACCTGGTTGAGCTTTCCGAATACTACGCACCCCAGGAACTGCTGTGGACCGAGGGATTGGGCTTATGCGGACGGGGAGAGGGCGGCAAGCTGATTGACAGCGGTAAGACGCAGCTCAAAGGTGAACTGCCGGTCAACCCGTCGGGCGGCCTGCTGTCAGGCATACCGGTGACAGTCGCTGGAATGACGAGGGTGGCTGAAGCGGTCTGGCAGCTACAGGGAATCGCAGGGGAGCACCAGGTGCAGGGCGCCAGGCGCGCTATTGCCCACGGTTGTGGCGGCCTGTGCGGCCAGATGCACTGCGTACTCGTTCTCGAAAAGGGAGGTAAATAGAATGGCAAACAGGGTTGCAATTGTTGGAATCGGCCAGACCACGCACAGCGGACGAAGGCCCTATGTTAATGACGGCGAGCTAATTTACGATGCCGTCACCAAGGCGCTGGCGGACGCCGACCTGAGCATAAATGACATGGAATCCGTGATGTCAGGTAACATGGACCTTTTCGAAGGGCACCACCTGAACGATGCCATGTTGAACCTCTACAGCGGGGCAGCCGGGAAGCCCGGATTTAAGATGAACACCGGCGGCACGGTCGGATCCATGATGGCCATCCAGGGCTGGTATCACGTAGCCTCAGGCCTGTTCGATCTTGTGTTGGTGATCGGCTGGGAAAAGCACGACGAGGGCCTGGTGACGCCGGCTATCTCCACCATCACCGACCCGGCGGTAGACCGGCCGTTCCTGGTGGGCGCCATAGGCGGACTGGCAACGGTGTCAGTAGCCTACATGCAGAGGAGCGGGTGCAAACTGGAGCACGCAGCTATGGTACGCGCTAACGCATCCCAGGCCGCGGCCAGGAATCCCAACGCCCATATGCGTGAAATATACAGCGTCGAAGAAGTGATGAACGCCAGGATGGTGATGTACCCGTTGAACCTGTTGATGTGCTGCCCTACCAGCCTGGGCGCCACCGCGCTGATACTGGCCAGCGAGAGCAAAGCCAAGAAGATATGCAAGAAGCCGGTCTGGATGAAGGATCACGTGACGGTCCACGTAGAGTACGGCGGCGCACAATTCGGCATCGGCGAGAAGCGCTGGACGTCCCATATGGAGGCCGGCGCCAAGCTTTTCAAGCGTAACAATATCACCAAGCCGATGGTGGAAACCCAGGTCTTTGAGATGTACGATCCCATGGCCTTTGCCATCCCCATGTGGCTGGAAGACTTCCTTATCTGTGAACCAAACGAAGGCTGGAAGCTGGTTGAGAAAGGCGCTCTCAAGCTTGAAGGAGAATACCCGGTCAGCCCATCCGGGGGTGTGCTCTGCACCAACTCTATAGGAGATTCCGCCATACTGAGGGTAGCCGAAGCTGCCCTGCAAATAAGGGGCGATGCCGGAGAACACCAGGTAACGCGCGAAGTGAAACAGGCGCTGGCCAGCGGCTTCGGCGGCTCATACTGGTCTGATTTGCTCCTGCTGAGCAAAACCAAGGATTAACTGGAGGTATTAAAGATATGAAGGCTAAAACGCAAGAAGAATTGATATACCTGAATATGACCATGAAAGTCCCCTACAAATGGCGGACCGGGGAGACCATGGGCGAGTTCTTCAGGGAGTTAAAGGAAAACGGCATCATCTACGCCAACCAGTGCCCCACATGCGGGCGCCATTTTTGCCTGCCCAAGTCGGTCTGCACGAGGGACCACACAAAGTGCACGGAAAGATCAAAATGGATACCGGTTGGGCCAAAGGGAACCCTGGTAACCTATTTCATGGCAGAGCAATCGTTTTTACTGCCGACAACAGGCGAGATGCTGAAGATCCCGTTCGCGGTGGGAATAGTATTGCTCGATGGGGCGGCAGTGATCTTGCAGCATCAACTGGAGGAAACGGACACGGAAAAGATCAAGCCTTTCATGAGGGTTGAGGCTGTCATCAAGCCCAAGGAAGAGCGCAAAGGCAACATCTACGACATAGTCCATTTCAAAACCATCCACGAGTAATAATGAATAGATAGATAGGAAGGAAATAAATATGGAAGCAGTGAAAAAAGAGCCGGTCCTGTTTGAAGGCTACGTAATAATGCCTTATAAATATTCAGTTGGCTCGCTGGCCAGCAAGTTTTTTATCAAATTAAGGGACAGCAAGGTTTTAAGCGGCGCCAAATGCCCGAAGTGCCAGATGGTCAACTTCCCACCCAGGTCGGTATGCCCGAAATGCTTCAGCAAGGTGGAAGAGCTTGTTGAGCTAAGCGGAAAGGGTAAGCTTGAAACATTCACCGTCGTACACTACGAGTCAGCGGTGCAGGCGCTGAAACCGCCCTACGCAATAGGCGTAATCAAGCTGGACGGCGCTGATACAGCGATAACACATTTCATCGGCGGGGTCGATTTCAAGGATATTAAGCCCGGTATGAAATTGGAGCCGGTTTTCAAAGCAAAACGCGACGCCAATATCCTTGATATCGAATATTTCCAGCCTGCATAAAAGCAACAATTATTTTAAGGAGGTATGTATGGAAAACAAAGTCATCATCACGGCGGCATTAGCAGGATCGGCCACATTCAAGTCCAACAACCCGGCAACGCCCTACTCACCTAAAGAGTTTGCAGATGAAGCGGAGAAGTGTTTTAAGGCAGGAGCCTCCATGGTGCATATTCACGGGCGCGATGAAGCGCTGGGCGGGATGCATACTTCGGAGGTAGAAAAGGTAAAAGCAGTATATGATGCTATCAAGCAGCGCGTTCCCGATCTTATCATCCAGGTCACATCATCGGTCGGGTCCCCCTGCCAGGTCGGGCCATTCCCCGAATCTGATTGTGTGAACCTCATCAATAACCTGATTAAACTCAATATGGAAGCCAGGATCAGGTCCATCAAGGCGCTCAAACCTGAGAGCGCTTCGCTCAATACGAACACCATGAATTTCAGTGTCGTGGACCGCAAGACCGGGCAGATACTTTTCGACAACGTTTTTGTAAACTCTTTCGGGATGCTGCAGGATTTCGGTAAAACCATGGAAGAGATGGGGTGCAGGCCGGAGGCCGAGCTTTACGACATCGGCGGCCTTGACAACTGGATACTGATAGAGAAGCAGGGCATTTTCCTCAAGCCCTACAACTTCAACTTTGTCTGGGGCGTAGCAGGGGGCCAGAAATTCAGGCCAGAAGTATTTGTCGCAATGGTACATGCGCTGCCGCCCGACTCGAACTTTACCACCTGTGCCGTCGGCACAGAACAGTATCCGGCAATCATGCAGTCTTGCCTGATGGGAGGCCACATGAGGGTCGGGCTGGAAGATAACACGAGGATGCCCGATGGAGAACTGGCCAAGGGCAGCTACGAGCAGGTAGAACTGGCAGCCAGGATAGCTTCCGACCTGGGAAGGACGCCGGCGACTCCGGATGAAGCACGCAAGATCCTGGGAATAGTAAAAAAATAAAATCGAACTTACTAATATTACAGCTCATTAACTCTATTCTGACCGGTGGCTGCGCTACTTATCAGCACCTGGATTGATTAACTTGTGTCTGAAAATGACTGAAGGAGCATTGTATGGAAGTATTACATGAAGGCCTGGGTGAACTGGTCGGCTGGCATGACCCTGATGAGAACCGCGAGTTCGTCCTGCACAATAAGTCCCGCGCACTCAAGGATAAAACCATGACAGCCAGCGAGGCCGTGGCAAGCTTTGTTAAAAACGGTGACTTTATCGCCAGCGGCGGCTTTGGCCACATACGTGTTTCCATGAATATAATCTATGAGATCATACGCCAGCGCAAGCGCAACCTTACCATGGCCGGCAAGACTGCTGTGCATGACCTGGATTTATTGGTAGGCAACGGATGCGTCAACAAGGTCGAGGTCGCTTACAGCTTCGGGCACGAGGTAAGAGGACTTTCTCCCGCCAGCCGGCGGATGGTGGAATCAGGAAGGTGCAAGGTAATCGGCGAGATCAGCAACGCCGGCTACCAGTGGAGGTTTCTAGCGGGGATGATGGGCCTGCCCTTTATCCCCAGCCGCAACCTGCTCGGCACCGATACCGGCAAATACAGCGCCTGCAAGGTTGTCACCGACCCCTTCAGCGGCAAGCCTATCAACCTGATCCCGGCAGCCTACCCTGACGTCGCATTTATCCATGTACACCGCTGCGACATATATGGAAATTGCCAGATAGACGGAATCATGGTTGAGGATTTTGAACTGGCGCGCTGCGCCCGCAAGCTCATCATTACGACCGAGGAGATAATTGATAACGAGGAAATCAGGCGTGAGCCGTGGCATACAGCCATACCTTTTTACGTGGTAGACGGGGTGGTCGAGCAACCCTTTGGATCGCATCCCTGCGAACTGCACGGCAAGTACTTTTTTGATGAAGAACACATAGCTGAATGGCTGTCGCTGTCAAAAACAGATGAAGGCGTCCAGGCATACGCTGAAAAGTATATTTTCGGCGTTAACGATTTCCCAGATTACCTTGAGTTATGCGGCGGGATAAGGAAAATGGAGTTCCTGGTTAAACGCGAGGCCATGCGGGTCCCCCTGGTAACGCCCTGGAGGAAATGAATTATATGAATAGTGACTCCACATTATTAAGGGGTATGAACAAGAATGGAAAATAACACTGCTGCTAAATATAACATGCGCGAATTCCTGGCCTTCACGGGGGCAAAACTGCTGGAGGACGGGAAATCAGTTTTTGTCGGTACCGGTCTTCCCATGATTGCGGGTATGCTGGCGCAAAAAACACATGCCCCGCACCTTCTCATCATATTTGAAGCGGGAGGCGTTGGCCCGATATTGCCTGAGCTGCCCATCTCGGTCGGCCAGGCTACTACGTGTTACCGCGGCATAGCCGCTACCAGCATGCATGATGTTATGTCGGCATGCCAGGCAGGATATATCGACTATGGTTTCTTAGGAGGCGCCCAGGTGGATATGTATGGGAATATTAACACGACCTGCATCGGAGACCATGCCAAGCCCAAAACACGCCTGCCGGGCAGCGGTGGCGCCAACGATATTGCATCCTTTGCGCATAAAACAGTCATTATCGCCGGCGGCCAGTCCAAGCGCACATTTGTCAGCAAGGTCGATTTTCTGACCACGCCGGGATACTTGAGCGGTCCCGGGGCAAGGGAAAAGGCAGGATTGCCCGGCAACACGGGCCCTTACCGCGTGATAACCCAACTGGCGCTGTACGGTTTCGATGATAAAACCAGGGGAATGAAGCTGATTTCTCTGCATCCCGGTGTAAGTTTGGAGGAAGTCAAAGACAACTCCGGTTTTGACATAATAATCCCGGAAAAATACAGCGTTAGCCCTGCTCCCTCCGACAGGGAACTCGAGATATTGCGTAAAGACATCGATCCAACCGGTATGCTGATCGGTAAATAAAGCGAGAGGGGTTAACTGAATTGGATCAGGTAGCCAGAGCCGGTTACAGCTTTATTTGCATCAAGCTTTTAACATATCTGATGCTGCGGCCAGCCGTGCCAGGCAAAGCTCCCTGCCCAGTACCTCCATAGTCTGGAAAAGTGGTGGCGAGGCGGTCCGGCCGGTAATAGCGACGCGCAGCACGCCGAAAAAAGGACCCGCCTTAAATCCAAGTTCCTCAGTCAGCGGCCTGATAGCGGCTTCCAATTGTTCCGCATCCCAGGCTAAGGTTTTCTCCAGTGCAGCAATGGATTTGCCTAATATATCTGAGGCCTGTTTACTATCCAGCTTTCCCCATAATAATTCCCGATCATATTCAACTGTAGAAGTAAAGAAAAAATCTACCAGTGAAGGTACTTCGGAGAGCGTTTTGGCCCTTTCTTGCACGAGCGGGGCTATCTGCTCCAGGTACCCCGCATCTATGGGCCTTTTCACCGCGGGCGGCAGCGCCCGTTCAACAAAGGGCAGGCTCCTGTCGCTAAACTCCTGTGTGCCCAGGGCACGGATGTACATGCCATTCATCCACTCCAGCTTGGCTATATTAAAAACGGCGGCAGTTTTGCTGACGCGCTCAATGGAAAAATTCTTAACTATCTCCTCCACTGTCATGATCTCGGTCTTATCGTCCAGCGACCATCCCAGCAGCGCAAGGAAATTTATCATGGCCTCCGGCAAATATCCCTGGTCCTGGTATTCATTAATAGCTGTAGCCCCATGCCGCTTGCTGAGCTTGGATTTGTCCGGGCCCAAGATCATCGGCAGGTGCGCGAATTGCGGCGGCTGCCAGCCGAACGCACGATACAGCAGGACGTGCCGCGGTGTACTGGAAAGCCACTCCTCAGCCCGCATGACATGGGAAATATCCATGTAATGGTCATCCACAATATTGGCCAGGTGGTAGGTGGGATAGCCGTCCGATTTTAACAGGACAAAATCGTCCAGCGTGCTGTTCGCGAAGATCACCTCACCCCGGATCAGGTCCTCGACTGTGGTTTGCCCTTCCAGCGGTGATTTGAAGCGCACGACCGGCACTGTACCACTGGATTTCGTTGCTTGTACCTGTTCTTGGGCAAGATTCCGGCAATGCCTGTCATAGCCGGTGGGCAACTTGCGCGCCATCTGGTCCTGCCGCATTTTATCCAGCCTTTCCGAGGAGCAAAAGCACCAGTAAGCCTTGCCTTCATTCACAAGTTCTTCGGCGTACCTCCGGTACATGTCCAGCCGCTGTGACTGGAAATAGGGGCCCTCATCCCAGTCCAGGCCCAGCCATTTCAGGCTTTCCATGATGATCTCGGTGGCGCCCTCCACCTTGCGGGCCTGATCGGTATCTTCAATGCGCAGGATAAATACACCTTTAGTGTGGCGGGCGAAAAGCCAGTTGAAAAGCGCTGTCCTTATGTTGCCGAGGTGGGGATAACCGGTGGGACTGGGAGCAAATCGCACCCTAACCTGACCCTGCATGTTAACCTGCGCCTTCCCGCGCCAGCGACTGGTTGAAAATGACCTGCTTGACCGGCAGTTTGACCACGTAGGTATCAGCAATCCTGTCGTGCAGACCCTGCTTGCGGCTGTCAAAGGCAACCATGATAAATCCGATTCCGAGCATGGACGCACATAACAGGCTGCCGAGGAAGCGGATAAAGGCGGAGCGCAGGTCAAGCGGTGAACTGTCGGTGCGTATAACCTTGATACCTACGCTCAGCTTGCCCGCCGTTTGCCCCGTAGTGGCCCAACAGACAACGAAATAGACCGTGCTGCCAACCAGTAGAACAAGTAATACGGTAGCCACCAACCAGATGATGCCGACGGACACTGGCGCGCCGTCAGCAATATCGCCCAAGGCATTAATTACCCTGTGTATATTGGGGAAGATCCAGAAAAACGACTGGGATATAACGCAATACAATATATACAAACCCGCTATCAATATCGCCAAGTCAATCAGTCCTGCGGCCAGCCTGATCCAAAACCCGGCATACTCCAGGGCATATTCCTGCGGTTTTTCTTTCAAAACTGACTCCTTATTGGTACGCCGGTTTTGACTGCGGGATGCCGGAAACGTTGTCCTAATACCGCTCCGGCCGCTGGATTTTGCTCAAATCAGGCTGCGAGAAACTCCAACGACGCTTATTTTTCCTTGCCTTTACCCTTAGTGAGGGTTTTATACATCTCCTCGTATTCCCTGAGAGTCTGTTTTAAGCGCTCAACCAGCAACTCTGCCTGCTTGAGCTTGCCCCTGGTCTCTTCAACCTGGGTAGTGATACTGAAGAGCAGCTCGTTGCGCCTGTTAGCAGAGTCAACCTCAAAGGTTGCGAAACCCTCCTGCCCCTGCTGGGGAGCGTTGGTGATCTGATTATAAGGATCGTTGGGTCCGGCCATAGGATCTTTTTTTATCTGCCCAAACTTGTCTTGTGGTCTCATTTTTGAAACCTCGCTTTTAAGTAAAATTTAGCACATCCGCTGGCCAAATAGCAACAGTATTTTTTAGGCGCTTTTATTTAAGCCTAACAGTGCCTTTTTCAAATCATCGGGAATCTCACAGGTGAAAGAGCGGGTTTGGCCAGTGGATGGCAACCTTAACTCCAGGCTGCAGGCATGCAGGAACTGCCGCCCCAACAGCTTCGATTTTACTCCATATACGCTATCACCCAAAACAGGGTGGCCTATAGCAGAGAAATGCACCCTTATCTGGTGCGTCCTTCCCGTCTTGATACGCGCCTCTACCAAACTGTAGCCAACTAAATATTTCAGCACCTTGTAGTCCGTCCTGGCCTCCCTTCCCCTGGATACAACAGCCATGCGTTTACGGTCAGACGGGTCCCGCCCTATGAGTGCATCAACGGCGCCCCTTTCCGGCAGGAGCTTGCCGGTGACCACGGCCAGATAACCCTTTTTTATTGAGCGGGAGGTAAACTGCTCTACCAGGTTGAGACGAGTTTTTTCATTCCTGGCTATAACCATCAGACCGGACGTATCCTTATCCAGCCTGTGCACGATGCCCGGTCTGGGCGAACTGCCAAAGCCTGCGAGGTCGGGGAAACGCCTCAATAGCGCGTTTACCAGCGTATGGCTGGCATGGCCAGGGGCAGGGTGGACAGTAAGGCCGGCCGGCTTATTGATCACGGCCAGATCTGCATCTTCATAAACCACCTCAAAAGGGATATCTTCGGGCACAAGCTCCACTGGTTGCGGTGGAGGTATGTGTATTTCGATATGGTCACCGCATTTAAGCTTCAGAGCAGGGCGTACGTCCCGCCCGTTGACTGTCACCTGGCCTTCTTCGATCAGCTTCTGAATATGCGAGCGCGTCAGATCAGCCAGGCAATCAGCCAGGTATTTATCCAGCCGGACTCCGTCTGCTACGGCTTCAAGAGTCCTTTTTTCCGGCTTTTGGCTTGGCTTCATGTTTTTTTCCGAGGGTGGCCAGCGCAATTACTGCCAGCGACAGGGCTCCGACCGTAATGGCCGAATCTGCGACATTGAAAGCCGGCCAGTAGACATAACCCCAAAGCCGCACGTAAATAAAGTCAGTAACATAGCCTAACCTCAAGCGGTCTACCAGGTTGCCCAAAGCGCCGGCAAAGATAAGGCTCAAAGCGATGCCGCCGGCTAAGCCAAGCTCTTTGAGGTACCTGAAGAAGAGCAGAACTACAACCAACCCGGCAATGGCCACTATGCTGAGCAGGAAGGCCTGGTTGGTAATGAGGCCGAAGGCCGAACCGGTATTCTGGACATGCACGAAAGTTAGCCGTCCCGTCTCCGGCAGTGATCCCCCCAGGGGAATATGGGAGATTATCCATTCCTTACTGATGATGTCCAGAGCCACGATTGCAGCTACGATGACGAGGAAGACCAGGCCATGCCACCAGGCCATACGGTCAGGCTTCATGTTTGTACCCTGCAGGCGCCCAATAACTCCAGGCTTCCAGTTTTAACCGGCTATTCCAGCAAATCATTTTACAGCCGCTTATTCTAACTTAAGGTAAATTACAACACAAGCTGGTCAAGCATGGATCGTACTTGCCTGATAGTATCCACGGCCTGCCCACGCCAGTGGTTATTGGTAAATATAAAGGTGTTTTTGGCTGTGCGGCTAACCTGGCCGATCCTGGGTATCCACTCCTCAAGTTCATCCTGCCGGTAGGTGTAATCATACCTCTCCCAGGCCTGCTCGTGCTGCCACCATTTGGCGGCGTTGCGGCCATGAAAGCGGACATAGCCAATATCGCTGGTAACCTCGGCCACGGGCGGCAGCAACCCGGGCAAAGGAGGTTCATCCACACAGCAAAATCCGATGCTGTTACGCTTCATCCAAGCGAGGGTTTCCTGGTTAAGCCAGGCCGCGTTGCGGTACTCTATGACCAGCGGCAGGCCCCGCATCCATTCTTGAAACTGATCCAGGTATTGCCGGTTGGCGGGAGTACAGCCAAAGCTGTAAGGAAATTGCGCCAGGATACAGCCCAGCTTATTTGCCCCAATCAGCGGCTGTAGCATCCGTATAAAGGCCTTGCAAGCATCCGCGCCCTGTTCCCGTTGGTGAGTCATCTCCTGGTTGGCTTTGACCGAAAAAAGGAACCCCTCGCCTGTTTTCCTGGCGAGGGATTCCAGGGTAGACACACCCGGTAAAGTGTAATAGGTCGAGTTTAACTCCAGCGCGTTGAACTCCTGTGCATAAAAGCTCAGCCAGTTTTTACGGGGGAGGCCTTGCGGATAATAAATTCCTGCCCAGTCAGCATAGCTAAAGCCACACGTACCGCAGTAGAACACAACACACTATCCGCACGAGACATCATTCATCAACGATACCCCGGGCGCCACTATTTTCGCTCAACCTTTCCCGCAGCTAAAACGGAAAGCCGGGTATCTTCGGAAAGTTAGCTGCACCTATGATCATGCCTATGCCAGTAATAATGAACCAGATCGCAATGACGTAATTCACTATCCTCGGAAAGATGAGGATGAGAATACCTATTAAAATGGAAATAATCCCCCATGTTACTAACATAATCCCTCCTTACCTTTTAATAGTATGCGTATATTACTATTACCGTTTCTTAGCGGTCGATCAAGGCCAGTACGCCCCACACGATCAGGAAAATACCAATAATCCAAATGGCAAAGCCCTGCTGCCAAATACATAGAATGCCGGCGATAATTGCGAGGATAGCCTTGGCTGTATTGCTCATTGAGAAATGCTTGTTGGCCACTATATGCAAACCTCCTTTATCTGAAATATTCATCATATTATTAGTTTTTCCACAAAAATGTCAACTTGATTTTAGATTATGCGTATAAATACATGCGCAGCTACCGGGCTGACGATTTTTACCACGAAAGAAGCGGGCGGTGGATTTAAATCCACCGCCCGTAATTCCTGCTGCCAAATTTGCTCAGACCTCGCGGAATTCGCCTTCTACGGTACCTTCGTCCTTGGGTGGAGGGGGAGGAGTCTCCTCCGCTGAACCGCCGGCTCCGCCGGGGCCATCTCCCGGGGGAGGTGTGCCCTGCTGGTAAACGGCGGCGCCGATTTTCTGCATGGAATCATTGAGCGCCTGAAGGGCGCTCTTGATATAGCTTATATCGGTCCCCTGCAAGGCTGACCGCGTGGCAGCTATCTTGCCTTCCACTTCGCTCTTAAGGTCGGCTGCTATCTTATCGCCATACTCCCGAATAGTTTTTTCCGCTGAGTATACAGTGGCTTCGGCTATGTTCTTGGTCTCAACCTCTTCCTTTTTGCGGGTATCATCTACAGCATGTGCGTCGGCCTCACGGCGCATCTTTTCAACCTCATCCTTGTTAAGGCCACTTGAAGCAGTGATGGTTATCTTCTGCTCCTTGCCGGTGCCCTTATCCTGGGCGCGGACATTGAGTATGCCGTTGGCATCCAGGTCAAAGGTTACCTCAACCTGGGGCACGCCTCGCGGCGCCGGCAGCAGGCCATCAAGTATGAACCTGCCCAGTGTCTTATTATCGCCTGCCATGGGGCGTTCGCCCTGCAGAACATGTATTTCTACGCTCGGCTGGTTATCGGCAGCCGTGCTGAATACCTGGCTCTTGGAAGTCGGGATGGTTGTATTCCTGGGGATGAGCGGGGTCATCACACCGCCCAGCGTTTCGATGCCCAGCGTAAGTGGCGTTACATCGAGCAGGAGTATGTCTTTTACGTCTCCCTTGAGCACGCCGCCCTGTATGGCCGCACCCAACGCCACAGCTTCATCCGGGTTGATGCCCTTGATCGGCTCCTTGCCGAAAAACTGGCGTACGATTTCCTGCACTTTAGGCATGCGTGTCTGGCCGCCGACCAGTATGACATCCGTCACCTGGGAAGCAGTGAGACCGGCATCCGATAGCGCCTTTTTACAGGGCTCGACGCTCTTCTCCAGCAGGTCAGATGATAGCTGCTCCAGCTTGGCACGGGTTAAAGTGATATTCAAATGCTTGGGACCGGACGCATCCGCAGTGATAAAGGGGAGGTTGATCTCCGTCTGGCCGGTGGTAGAAAGTTCCCTCTTGGCCCTCTCCGCCGCATCTTTCAGCCTCTGCAAGGCCATCTTGTCCTGCCTGAGGTCGATGCCCTGCTCTTTCTTAAACTCCTCGGTCAGCCAGTCCATGACCTTCAGGTCGATATCATCGCCGCCGAGGTGAGTATCGCCATTGGTTGACTTGACCTGGAAGGTGCCCTCTCCAAGCTCGAGGATTGAGATATCGAAAGTGCCACCACCCAGGTCATAAACGGCGATCATTTCTTCCTTCTTCTTGTCCATGCCATAGGCCAGTGCAGACGCTGTAGGCTCGTTTACAATGCGTATCACGTTCAGTCCGGCAATAACGCCGGCATCCTTGGTGGCCTGCCTCTGGCTGTCGTTAAAATAAGCCGGCACAGTAACCACCGCGTCCGTAACTTTGTCGCCCAGGAAGGCTTCGGCATCCAGCTTCAGTTTCTGTAGTATCATGGCTGATATCTCGGCCGGGCTGTACTCTTTACCACCCATAACCACCCGGGCATCACCGTTAGGTGCTTCCATTATCTTATAAGGCAACCGTTTGATGTCATTCTGCACCTCCGCGTCCTTATATTTGCGTCCTATCAGGCGCTTAATGCTGAAGATGGTGTTCTCCGGATTAGTGATGGCCTGTCTTTTGGCCAGCAAGCCCACCAGCCTTTCTCCCTTTTTATCTATGGCGACAACCGATGGTGTCAGGCGTTCGCCTTCCCGGTTCGTGATGATGACCGGTTCGCCGCCCTCCATGGTAGCCACAAGGCTGAATGTCGTTCCCAGGTCTATACCTACTGTTCTACCCATTTTATCCTCCTGTGATGCATATTTAGTTTATTCAAAGCAACTTTAATCCGCTATTAATTATGGCTGTTTCCTTCTCCGTTGTCGCCGGACTCCAATGGTTCCCCGGGTTTCCCTTTGCCCACCGCGACCTGGGCCGCCCTGAGTACCTTATCTTTCATCGTGTAGCCTTTTCTGTGCTCAGAGATAACCGTCCCTTCGTCTCCTTCTTCATGGGCAATTGCCTCATGAAGATTGGGATCAAATGGCTTGCCTACGCAGTCTATCTCGGTGCAACCAGTGGCCTTCAATATATCCTGAAGGTTGCGCTGGATGATCCTGAAACCGTCTATCCATGTTTGATCCCTGAAAGCAGGATCCATCATCGAGAATGCCCGTTCCATATCATCAACAACAGGCAAGAGCAACCTGATAAGCGCTGCATTGGACCAGTTCAGGGACTCCTGTTTCTCCTGCTCAGTCCTCTTCTTTAGGTTCTGATAGTCGGCGACAGCCCTCTGTGCGCTGGCCAGGTAGCCATCAGCTTTCTCCTTTTCCTCGGCGAGCGCTTTTTTCAGCTCCTCGATATTATCCTGCTCCTGTGCAACAGATTCCTCTGCCAAAATTACCTCCTGCTCAAAGCCTGGGCTCAGTCATTCCGCCAGACCCTGGCTACAAGTTCGCTCAATAAGCCTGAAATATAGTTAACGGCAGAAATAGCCCTGGAATAGTCCATCCTCTTGGGGCCTATAACCCCAATCGTACCCTGTGCCTGCTCAGGGATCCCGTAATTACTGAAGACAAGACTTAAACCGTGCAGCGCTGTCTCACGGTTTTCCTCACCGATAATAACCTTGACTCCTTCCTCCGTAACCTGCCAGTCGATGACATTCCGCAACCAGCCCTTGGCCTCCATAAGTTCGAGGATGCCGAGCATCCTCTCACGTTGTACGAATTCAGGTTGTCCCAGCATCAGCCGCAGGCCTTCAAGATACGAGCTCTCATATTCAATCGCATCTTCACTGGCCATCACATCTGATATAGTGCCCAATACTTTTTTCTCTAACGGGGTCAGTTCCAGTTTCTTGCCGGCAATCTGGCTCCGGGTTTGGGCGGCATACTCCCGGTTGAACTTAAGCGCTACCTCACCAAGCTGCTCCTGGCGCACGCTTTCGTCGAAGCTCAGGGTTTGACGCCGTAATACTGCATTGCTCAGGATAAGCACCAGCATCGCCATATACTGGTGCATCTCCACCAGCTCAATATGTTTGAATTTACATTCAGCAGATTTAGGGAAAGTCACAATTGCCACGTTGCCAACAAGCCGGGCCATGGTATTGGCTGCTATTTTCAGCAGCGTGTCATATTCGTCAACAGCGGTGTCCAGCAGCCGCCTGATGCGCTTCTGATCCTCACCCGGAAGGGCAGCATGCCCGGAGATAGTCTCAACATAGAACCTGTACCCCTTATCCAGTGGAACGCCACCGGAAGAGGTATAGGGCCTGGCTATATAGCCCTCTTCCTCCAGCGAAGCCATGTCATTGCGTATAGTGGCAGGACTTACACCCAGGCTGTGATGGCGTAGTATCGCCTCAGAAGCAACAGGTGTGGCAGTAGCTATATATTCGCTTACTATTATTTTTAGGACTGAATCACGTCTTTTATAAGCAGCCTTGCTCATTTTTTAGCACTCTCCACTTTAGACTGCTAATTTACTATATAATGTAGCACCTCGGTAAAAACAAGTCAAAATAGGGCGGCTGCGCGCAGCCGCCCTATGGCCTATAAATTTTCAGACGGTATTAATACGTATGTTTATTTTGCTGAAGCTGTAACGTCCAGGATGGCATCCGTCCATTGTATATATTGAGCAATGCTATTGCCGTTGGTTGTATGTTTCATAAATGCAGCTTCCACCTGGAACCTTTCCAATCGGTTTGCGACGTCATTAATCAACTCCGGGGTAACGTCTATTTCTATTAATTCCTTGTTACGATACGCTTCTGCCAGTTGCAGTGGACTACCATCAACAGTAGCGAACTTAGGCAAGATATTACCGTAAGAAATATGCATAACCTGGAATCCTCCTACCCCGGTTACAGGATCGAAGGGATCATCACCTACCACCTTACCACCTATGAACTTAAGCCTGGCCTGCTTTATATCCATCCCCATAAGCGGGAAGATGTTATAACTGAAAAAAGCGCGGTAACCAATATTTTTCGCGTCATCCCCAGCTTTAAACATACTTGGATCCCTGTCTCCCTCAGAGGTGACCGTGCCGCTCTCTTTGGGCACCACATTAAAAGTCTGGGCGCCGCTGGGGGCAGCGACCGGTATTTCTATCTCCTGCCTGGTCTCGGCGCCTTTGCCATCACTGGCAATTATGAAAACGCTGTAGTTGCCGCCTTTGCTGGGGGAAGTCCAGGAGACCTTGTTGCCTTCCCCGCTCAGTGTACCGTCCCTTGCTTCCCATTTGTATTGCACTGAATCTCCATCCTGGTCGCTGGCAATACAGGTCAGGGTTGTCCGCGATGCATATTGCAGCGCAGTAGGATCGGCTGTCAGGCTGGTAATCGTCGGTGGATGATTAGCACTGATAGCGATTTGTACGGTAGACTGGGCTGTCCCGCCCTTGCCGTCATCGACTGTAAGTTTGATCTCATAATTGCCGAAATCTTTGGGCGCCCGCCAGGTTGTGTTGGCCCGGCCGTTTTCTACGAATTCTCCCCCGGTGGCGGTCCATTTAAAATTGATCATGTCCCCATTAGGATCGGAAACTAAACTCTGCAAATTTACCGTCCCGCCGGGATACGACTGGTTTTGTGCAGCCGTTAAGCTGCCGATAACCGGGGGCAGATTCCCGGCAGGCGCCGGTGTAGCGGGCGGCTCGGCTGGCTTGGCACAGGCCGCAACCACCGTTAAAGTGATAACCGCTATAAGTACGAGTGCGTAAATAAACCTGCTCTTCCTCATAAGTAACCTCCTGATTAATTTATTTCGATCAAGGCGCAAACGTTATAAGCAGGTTAACGTCCGGCCATTCGATGCAGTCTATGGAATTATTGGTATTGCTGGCCTTGTAGAATAGCGTTTCCAGTTGCAGCCTGCTGGCCCCGTCCGCTACCAGGCCGATGATCTCAGTCGTAACGTCAACCTCGTTGGGGGCTGAATTAAACAAGGCCCCCGCGCTGAAGAAATTATCACCTGTAACGTTGTAATCCGGCAACCCCTCACCATAATTAACTTTCCAGAGTCTGAGTCCGCCCAGGGCATTGAAGGGGTCACCGGTTATCCTGCCCGGCCCGAATTTCAGCTTGGCCTGCCTGACATTGGTTTTATTGAGGCCGAAGATGTCAAAGCTGAAAAACGCGCGGTAGGTCAGGTTTTTCTCATCATCGCCTGCCCGGTACTTAGTGGTATCCTTATCGCCCGTCGAGGACACCGTCCCGCTTTCCGGCCTGACCTGCCTGATGGTAATCTCATTGCTCGACGGCGAAACATTGATTAAAATAGTCTGCTTTGACTCTGCGCCTTTGCCGTCGCTGACCGTGCAGGTGATGCTGATATCGCCATTCTTGTTGGGCGAAATCCAGGATACCTTGTTGCCCGTCCCCGAAATGGTCCCGTCCCCGCAGCTCCAGCTATACCTGACGATATCCCCATCAGGATCATTGGCCACACAGGTAACCACCGTGCTTCCACCCGGCTTCACGTTTACAGGGCTTGCAGCCAGGCTGGTTATGGCCGGCGCCCGGTTACTGGATACCGTAATTGACGTCCGAGTCTGGGCAACGCCTCCTTTGCCATCCTCAACCGTCAGCGTTATCTCGTAAACACCGCTTTGCGATGGCGCCTGCCAGATGTTGTTTTGCCCGGATCCCCCGAAACCTCCACCGCTCGCTGACCACTTATAATTCAGGGTACTGTTATCAGGGTTAATTACCGAGCTTTCAATGGCGACCGTTCCACCCGGAGTAGTCTGGTTTTGTACAGGATTTAAACTTTGTATGCTTAGCTGCTGATTGCCCTGCGGCGCTGCGACTTTAACACAGGAGACCAGGCCAAATGACAACAGCACTAATGAAATCAAGGAAAATACAAGAATGCTTTTTCGATCCATTTTTAACTCTATCCTCCTCCCTGAATTTTGTAGATGCAGTATAACTAAATTACCCGGCAATGACAATCCATGCAATATTCATTTTGCCGAACCGGTTATCCGGTAATCTCGTGCTTTCCAGGCATCCGGCGATGTCAACTGGACAGTGAAATTCCAGGTTTCGGCGGGTTCGAGAAACCCCCTGGATGTCAATGCACTGCCAATTATATTCTTTTGGGCATTGTAGAATGTAACCTCAATCACAGGGTTATTGATTGGCGCATTGCTTGAATTCTTAGCCACACCGGAAACGATAGCTACGCTCTTGGTGCTATTCAAATCACCCGTGAATTGCCGCGCTGTAAGCTGATGGCTGATTATTTCCAGGCCGGTACCAGTACTACAGGCCATACCAGGCAGCATCAATAAAAGAACCTGCAGCAATAGCCCATAACGGTATCTGAGTAAGCTTGTAGTCATCTGACTGCAAGTATATACGAATCCTGCCTTCCCCACAATCTCCTCCAGCCTCTATTTGTGAAAGGTTGCTATAGCGTATTTAGCCACCTTCCAGGCAGCCGGTCCTTTTAATTCCACTTTGAACTCCCATGCTTCGCCGGGTTCCAGGCGCTGGCGGCTCTCGGAAAGCACCACCAGCTTATTCCCCTGGTAATCGTAGTAGGTCACGCTTACCCCCCCATACTCCACGGGCCAATTGCCTGTATTTTTGGCTAATCCCTTTACGGTAGCAGTGCTTTGTGTTAAATCTGCAATATACTCAGATACTGTCAGGCTATGTTCAACGACCTGGAACGCAGTGTCCGGGTTGCAGGCTGCAAAACTGAAAATCGATAGTAAAGGCAATACGGCCAGTACATAGCTTAAGCGCAGCATACCGGTTACCTGCAGCACTTTGAAGGATCACGCACAATCACCGTAACTGTAACGGTTTGGTTAGATGTATTACCGTGGCCATCATCCACGCTGGCCATTATATGAAAATCACCGTAGGTCCTGGGCGCTTCGTATATAATGGTAGATCCGCTTCCTGTAATAGTTCCATTATCACAGGCCCAATGATAGTTCAGTGTAGCTCCATCCGGGATTACGGCGGCACAGGTTACACTGGTATTGCCCAGAGGATACAGGGTAGTATATTCAGCAACCAGTGATGAAATCACTGGTGCATTAGCGTTAATATTAGCGCCAGCGCCGCAGGCGCTGCCTGCTAAACCTGTTATAAGCAGTGTAAAAATGGCTAATACTGGTAAAGGCTTGAATGTTTTCATTGTCAGTTCCCCCGGAAATATTTTTCTCAAACGTATATATGATAAATTTGGCAGGTCATTTTAGCAAATTGTGTTGTGAAATCCTGACCTCTTCCTGTATGCTTTATTAAAAATCCTACGAGGTTTGCCATGTCTGAATTTCAAGCTAAAATCGAAAACCTTCTAAATAGAACAGCCGCAAATAATATTTGGAGGCAAAGGGAGTGCATTAACCTGATACCCTCCGAATCCAGTCCCAGTCAGCTGGTAAAGCTGTGTGAGATATCTGATCCGGTCGGCCGCTATGCTGAACACAGGACACTGAAAGGTAAGGAGATATATTTTTACCAGGCGACCGATTTCATCAGGGATGTTGAGGACGAACTCAGGAAAGAGCTGCAATTGTATTTCGGCTGCACTAATATCGAGTTACGGCCGATAAGCGGCAATATGGCTAACGAAGTAGTCTTTAAAGGTATCGTCAGGTTTCTGAACAGGGAAAAGCCGAAGAGCCAACCGACCAGGAAAATGCGTGCTGTTATTAATAACGAACTTAATAAGGGCGGGCATTTAAGCGCCCAGCCTATGGGCGCATTATTCAATTTTGTTGAGGATAACCTGGAGACCGGAAGGGAGAACGTTTACCACTTCCCTGTCTTAAAGGATAATCCCTATAAATGTGATACCAGCAAGCTGGGCGAGCTCATTGAAGCCGTCAAACCGGAGCTAATCATATTCGGCAAGAGCATGTTCCTGTGCAGGGAGCCTGTCAAATTTGTTTCCGGGATTACCAGTAAGATGAATCCCCGGCCTATCCTGATGTTCGATATGGCGCACGTGCTGGGACTCTATGGCGCCTTTCAAGCCCCGTTCGACGAGGGTGCCGACATAGTGACGGGCAGCAGCCACAAGACCTTTTTCGGCCCGCAAAGGGGCGTCATAGCAGGAAACATGGGCGCAGGGACGAGCCTGGACAAGCTCTGGATTGAGATCAAGAGCAGGGCGTTCCCCGGATCAACCAGCAATCATCACCTGGGGACGCTGCTCGGCCTGCTACTGGCAACCTATGAGATGAACGAGTTCAAGCAGGCCTACCAGTCACAGGTGATAAAAAACGCCCGTGCCTTTGCCAGAGCCCTGAATTCGAGGGGCATAGCTGTTGAGGGCGACGCCGGCGAAGGCTTTACTGAGACACACCAGGTCGTCATCCGCGTCAGGCAGTACGGATTGGGAGAGGACATCGCCCGCAGGTTGGAGGATAACAACATCGTCACCAATTACCAGGCCCTGCCTGACGATGACAGTTTTATAGAGTCAAGCGGTATCAGGATGGGAACCCAGGAAATGACACGCTTCGGCATGCAGGAATCTGATTTCGAGCAACTGGCCGAGTATATAACGGACATAATCAAATCGAATAAACAGGCAAAAAATGAGGTCAGGAAACTACGTGAAAAATTCCTGACCATGCACTATTGCCTGCCGTCTGAAAAGTCCATTTCACTGGCGGCCAGGGTGCTGGCTTCGATTCTACCCGGGGATGCTTATTTGACCAAATTCGCGGATAATTTGAGGTCTTACACGGTCAAGTAGTAACTACTTTCAAATATGGCGGCAGGATAGCATCAAGCAGTAACCAGCACATGGCCAGTTTTGGTATATTCCGGCATGGGCAGAAGCATCCCTGTTTGTGGTGTTCGCAATAGCTATGATCGCTGCCTGTTCTTACCCCTTCAGCATTAAGAAATAGGCTGCATTTATTTGACTGTTACATTGAGTTTGAAGGTCTGGACAGCCTTCTCTCCGCCCTCCCAGGGCCTGCTGTATTCAAGGTTGATCACGCTGATACCCGGCTGCATTGCTTCGAATGTCCACACACAGTTGCCTGGGGCTCCTACCATGCCGGTATTCGTTGGAGCTATGAAGTTATAGCTTTTTTGCTCGAGTACTTGAGGATTGCCGATTTGAGCTTTCTCGGCCCATTGGAACCCGGTTGTAGGGTTGGAGCAGAGCGTTACCACAATTTTATTACCGGTCACGGTATTGACATCCCGGACGATGTTGGCCTGTTTTGAGAACTGTTCGCAGTTCACGGTCACCGGCGCCTCGGCCTTAGCAGCGGGCGCACATGCAAGCAATAACACGGGCACAACAAGTACTGCACATAATACGCAAATGCGAAACTTCGCCATAATTCCTGACCCTCCTCAGAATTTCCTCTTGCAATTTATAAGCTATTTTAAACTTAAGTACAGATGATTTCAACAGTATATAACGGTCGGTCATTCAGTCACCTTGACAATGACCAATACCAAGAATA
This sequence comes from uncultured Dehalococcoidia bacterium, assembly GCA_903929005.1. Classification (GTDB taxonomy): domain Bacteria; phylum Chloroflexota; class Dehalococcoidia; order GIF9; family UBA5629; genus CAIMUM01. The sequence goes on from CAIYTC010000054.1 coordinate 29,559, forward strand.
CAATTTGCCCACAGTTGTTCCCGAATATGACTAAAAAGTGAAAAATAACTGGCAGATTAAGCCGGGCGACAAATTTGTCCGCCCTAAACGATTAACAGTCAGGCCGCTAAGGCGTATCCTGCGTACACCGCATCTTTTCAGTATTGCCTACGGAGACGTAGGTTCTTCCATTTACTATGCATTGGGAGTTGTTGCGCTGGCTGCCAGCGGCGCCACACCCTTAGCCCTGGGGCTGGCCGGGATCATATTTGTATTTACAGCCCTATCATATGCAGAGGGGACAGCCATGTTCCCTGAATCGGGAGGTTCCGCAAGCTTTGCCCGGCACGGGTTTAATGATTTCGCAGGTTTTGTGGCTGGCTGGGGGCTTATATTCGGATACATAGTCACCATATCCATTTCCGCTTTTGCTATCCCATCTTACCTGGGTTATTTTTGGGTACCCCTCAAGGCTTCCCCGGTGGTTATGACAACCTGTGCCATGCTGATCGTAGCTTTCTTGAGTGCCATCAATATCATAGGCGTCAGGGAATCATCCATACTTAATATCAGCCTTGCTATCCTGGATCTGGCTACCCAGGCAGTCTTGATTACCCTCGCCTTGCTCTTTTTCTTCAATCCTCAGATCATCATAGAGAGGATGTTGAATTACTGGCCTGCCCCCCAGGACCTGATGTTTGGAATTGCCATAGCTGCGATTGCGTTTACGGGACTGGAGACTATATCCCAGATGGCCGAAGAAACGCAGAGGCCTGAGGTGCGCGCTCCCCGTGCACTGATTATAATGACCGTGGTAGTGCTGGTAGTCTATGCAGGGATCTCTGTATCCGCTTTTTCTACCATGACCCCGCCTGAGTTAGTTCATAACTGGGCAACCGACCCCATAGCAGGCATAGCCAGTAAGATTTCGCACGGATTGGTACCCTCAGAATTAGCGGCAAAATATTTCCAAACGGAGGTTCATAGGATTGTATTTTCCTGGTTCATCGGGGGCATCCAGTCGTTCCTCCCCATACTGGTGGCCATCCTGGCAGCAACTATTTTGCTCATCGCCACCAATGCCGGCCTGCTGGGCATTTCAAGGCTCGCTTTCTCGCTCAGTCGTTTCAAGCTTGTGCCATCCATTTTAGGTAAGGTCCACCCTAAATTCAAAACACCTTATTATTCAATAATTATTTTCACGTGCATTTCAATTTTACTTCAATCTCCCGGCTTTTTCGTTCCGGATATGTATTCCAACCTTGGAGGTCTTTATGCATTCGGATCAATGATGTCCTTTGCACTGGCGCATGCCTCAATCCTTGCTTTGAGGATCAAGCAACCTGAAATTGAAAGGCCGTTCAGATTAGGCTGGAACATAAAAATTAAAGGCTATTATTTACCGGTAACTGCTATACTTGGCCTCATCGGGACAACGGTAATTTGGCTGGTAGTAGTAGTCATGCAGCCGTATAGCCGTTGGGTAGGTTTTGCCTGGCTGGGCCTGGGCGTTGTAGTTTACTGGTACACCGCCAAACGCAGGAAGCTGGAGGCAAACCACTCGGCAGCGCACATTGGAGAAACACCTCATTGATATTGGAACAAAATTGATAGCCCAACTATAATAATGATTAACTGTATTGTACTGGAACCAGGATGTAACTAAGCATATGGAAATTGAAAATATACTGGTGGCCGCCCGCGGAAATGGTGTAGACCAGGTGGCAGTCGAGTTAGCCTGCAAAATTGGCAAGAAATCGAAGGCCAAGATATTTATTGTCTATGTTATTGAAGTTAACCGCAGCCTTCCGGTCGATGCTATAATTAGGCCAGATATAGAGGCTGCTGAAAAGGTGCTGCTGGCAGCCGAAGAATACGCACAGGCAAACGATTTCGAGATAGAGACGGAGATTATCCAGGCGCGCGATGTTGGGCCGGCCATCATTGAAGTAGCCAGGCAAAACAATATTGGACTGATAGTTATGGGTATCAATTACAAAAAAAGATTTGGCTCTTTTACCATGGGAAATGCGGTTCCCCATGTTCTGGAAGAAGCGTCATGTAGAGTGGTGATATGCCGGGAACCGAAGCAGTAAAACAGAATAGGAAAGTAATCGTCATTATGGGATGCGGCCGCGTGGGCGGCAAACTGGCAGCCATGTTTGATGCCGCCGGGCATAAGGTGACCGTGCTCGACATTGATGCCTACAGCTTCAGGAGGCTGCCTCCCACTTTCAGCGGTACCGCTCTGATTGGCAATGGCACGGACGAAGATATGCTGCGCAAGGCAGGCATTGAGGGCGCCAATGCCTTCATCGCCCTTACACAGGGTGATAACCGCAACGTTATGGCGGCACAGATAGCCAAGCATGTCTTCAAAGTGCCGAGGGTCATATGCCGGATCTATGATCCTCTAAGAAAGGATATATATGAGCAACTGGGGCTGGAATCCATCAGCCCGACCGAGGTCTTTGCAGACCTGCTTTTTAACAGGCTGGAGAAAGTTTAATCGTGAAAAAATCGCTGTATATCGTTATAGTCGGCGGGGGCAATATCGGTTATTACCTTAGCAAAGCCCTGCTCAACCAGGGACACGAGGTGCTGATAATTGAAAGGGATGTACGCAAATGCGAGCGCTTAGAGGACGAACTGGGCAGTTGCTGCATGCGCGGCGATGGCTGTGAAACTGCGGTGCTGAGCGAAGCGGGCTTGAACCGGGCTGATGTTTTAATAGCTACAGCCAGCCAGGACGAGGATAATCTCGTATCATGCCAGGTTGCCAAACACCGCTTCAAAGTGCCCCGCACCATTGCGCTGGTTAACAATCCCATAAACGACAAAATTTTCAAAAATCTCGGAGTTGATGCCACGATATCTGTAACCAACACCATCCTTGAACATGTTGAGCAGGAGATACCGGCACTTTCATTGATCCACCTTTTGACTATGAGCGGGCAGATGGAAGAGGTCGTGGAATTGCTTATCGCCAGTGACTCCCCGGCCGTAGGTAAATCGATAGGCCATTTAAGATTGCCTGGAGATACCACTATCGCGCTTGTCATGCGTGAGGGGGAGCGCCCCAGGGTACCGGACGCCGATACTGTTCTCAAGGAAAATGACCGCGTTATTGCACTGACCACCTTGAGTAGCGAGAAGACACTCGAGAAAATCCTCTTGAGCTAACCCTGTTTGGGCAGACGCGCTAAGCCATCTTTCAGTTTATTATAAGTTGTGTCCAGTCCTTCAGATATTACACGTGTGTCCGCTATTACCGCCATGAAATTATGGTCTCCATTCCACCTTGGCACGATATGTGTATGTATGTGGCCCACCAGTCCAGCGCCCGCTACCCTTCCGAGGTTCATACCGATATTAAATCCGGCCGGCTTGATCTCCTCAGTGAGCAGCCTAACACACGTCTGGATAAGTTCAACATGCTCCCTGGCTTCCCTGTCATCAGCCTCCGTCACGTTGCCAATGTGGCGGTAAGGGGCAACCATTAAATGGCCCGGCGTATAAGGGTATTTATTTAAAATAATGAAGTTGAATTTGCCGCGATGCAGGATGTAATTAGCTTTATCCTCTTTCTGGGCCGGTTTGTCACATAGTATGCAGCCCTTGTCCTTATCAGCTTGCAGGATATACTGCATACGCCAGGGCGCCCATATTTTCCTCATTGTGAAAAGACCTCGCTAAAACGGTGTTCACCATTGTAGCACGATTATTGACTTTACTGCTCAACATTGATATCTTTGTCTTGATTGCGTATGACATCACTGGATCTTAGCTTCTTTGCCCGGGGCAACATTTCCGGGAGCTTCAAAAAGGAAGTCTCCGAAGTCCTTAACGACTGTTATAAGCGCTTCGGTCAGCGGGTACCATACAAAATTGAGGTGTATGCCTTTGATACCGCAGAGAACCTTAACAACTTCCTGCGTGAAGAAAAGTTCAAACTCGGCATGTCCTTTAATACCGTTGATGACGCATCAGTCTGCACCTATGAGGTATTGCGCGGTTATCCGCGCCTGCTGCTGTGCAGCGAGCAATTATCCAAGTACGGCAAGCAGGCCAGGGCAGGTGCAATCAGGCATGAGGCGGCTCATACTATACTCCACGGCGCTCTTGAATACAGCATTTTTCAAATACCGGAAGACTGCCGGCACACGGCCACCGTAAAGGGGATAGATAACGAAAAGTTGGAGGAGATTTTTTTCCAACTTTCCCTGGGAGTAAAAGATTATGAGGCTACCAGGCTGCTGATCGAGCACGATTACATCCACTGCCAGTTTGCCTATGCGCTGGAATGGATTCAACCGGCCGAAGATGACAAAACTGCCTGGAACATATCAAAAACCAACAGGCAAACAAGGTTTGTCTACGAAAGCGCACTTATGCGGCCTATCCTTTTCACCAATCCCTTGCTTTCGCTGCCGAAATCTAAAAAGGCGCCGGCTGAAAGCCTGCTGCAACTCGGCGCCAGGATGGAGCAGATGATTACCATACTGGGTGAAAAGGAGGAAAACAAAGTATTAGCGGTGGCCGGCTCTATCATAGAATCCTTAACTGATGACACACACACCAACATAGACTCAGCCTTCCGTCAGCTTATTAGCTTGATTTAGCACAAATCTAACCAAAGGCGGGTAGCAATGAAACTCCATAACTCAATTAAGTTAACGGATTACCTGTACAGCTACATCTGGAAAGGCATGGGTAATAACTGTAATACCTGTGTACTGACGGGCGTAATCAAGGGGGACAAGCCACATATCATCATTGACCCGGGGCATATTATCAACGAGTCCGATGAAGACTGCTTTGCCAGCCTCGAAGAAGGGATGGCGGCCGACCATATCAAAATAGACGAAGTCGGACTGATAATTAATACGCACAGCCATCCTGACCACTGCCAGTCAAATGAACTCATAGTCAGCAGAAGCGGAGCGGCGGTAACGCTTTCTAAAGAAGAGGACGATTTCAGAAACGCCATCGGCGAACACATGTACACCATGTTCGGCATGAAACCGCCCCGCTTCACCCCGCTCTTTTTCCTCAAAGAAGGTGACGTTGACCTGGGCAAGGATGGGTTCAAAATGCAGGTTATTCTTACACCCGGTCATTCACCCGGCTCGGTTTGTCTTTATCTGCCGGATACCAAGGTACTCATAACCGGTGATGTAGTTTTCTACATGAGCGTAGGCAGGACCGATTTCCCGGGCGGCAACACCCTGCTGCTGAAAAAGAGTATAGATAAATTAGCCGAACTGGATGTCGAATATCTTGTTCCCGGGCACAATACGGAGCCGAATGGGGTCATCCGGGGCAGGGATAAGATAAAGCGCAATTTCGAGTCAGTCCAAATGTTCTTCTAACTTCCGGAAGTAACCATGGAATCAGATGAAAAAATACGGTTAGCGATCGAGAATACGCTGGTCCTGCGACCCCCCAGGCAGCAGCTCGCTACTTTTGGCGTTACCAACGTATATTACTACATGATTACCGAGCTCATGCCGGAGGTGAATGTAGTAAGAGAGGGCAGGGTGATAGCTGCGCGGCCTAAAATCGTTACCCCTGCCTATCTGATGCACATAGAAGGTTTCAGCGGGCCGGCACGGCGGTATATTCAAATGGCAGCAGAACAAAATCCCCATGAGCCGGGTATCTTATATTCATATAAAAATGAATTCGGCGAAATGAGCGTGGTCTCTGAACCGCTGGGAAGTATAGTGGATAATATCAACCGGCGCATTGACAGCCATAACGACCCGCTCAGTGCTATTATCAGGGGCGTTGAGGATATGTGGGACGTCTCTTTGATGAAGTTCACTTTCCATCTCACCCGGAATTCCGTGTACCATAATTTTTCGGAGATATACGGCCGGGGCCGGTTACATATTGATACGCAGGGTGTCCTACAGGACGCCAGGGATAGCATTGAAGAGCTTTTTGAAGCGACCAGGAAGGACCCCTCCTGTGCACCGGAACTGGTCAGCGAACTGCATCGCTGGAACCTCTGGAACAGCTACCAGGACCGTTTTTTGAAGCTTTTTAGAAAATTATAAGATCTTAGCTCGATTTATGCCTGCTATGCCGATTGACATTATTTCCCAAGAGTTATATAGTACTCACGCCTGCATAAACTTGAGTTTACGGGTGGCAGGGTCAGGTAAATGAATCAGCGGCGGTCTAATATTGAAATAATCAATGAAATGCTGCGGATCGGGGCTGGCGGAGCTGGTAAGACCGAGATAATGTACAGCGCCAATATGAGCTACCGGCAATTGCAAAAATATCTTAAATTTATGGTATCGCAGGGTCTGATAGACAAAATTGAAGTGGGCACCCCGTCTGTTTCCTTCCGGGTTACAGAAAAGGGACATGGATTAAGGCAAAGCATTGAGATCGTGCTTGAGGTATTGAATTTCAAAGAGCCTGAAGATAAATAAAGTTTGAGGAGATGCGTATGACGGAAAAAAGGATGCTGATACTTGATGCTGGGACCGTGCAAAAGATCGAGGAAAACCGCGGCGATATGAGCGTCTCCGAATTTATCAATTTCGTAATTGACAGCCAGTTTGAGGAGACCAGCGCACCGCATCAGAAAGATCTTGTGACCAAGGAAGAATTCCACCATTTTGAAGAGGGTATCAGGGACCTGTTGCGAAGCTTCCTGGAATTCTTTCTCAGCTATGGCCTTGAACTGGGCAAGCAACCCACTGACGGCGAACTTGACAAGCTAAGCTCTCAGCTGCAAGGGTTGAGCAAGACCATCAAAGCCAAAAAACTTTGAGCCGAATATAACCTTTTTCCTCATTTTCTATTCATCCATCCCCATTCCATTCGTATCTGATAGAACTGTTTTCTAGAACACAAACACTTCCCAATTCCTTTCAATCGTGCCATAGTGTAATTTGTCGTATTCGTGGGAGGTGTATCTATGCCTACTGTAAAAGAGTTACTGCGCACAGGCCGTAAAGAGGACCTTTGGCAGAAATGCTGCGGTTTTCTCGACTTAAGCATTGAACAATTCATGTCCATCCAAAAAAGGCTTTTGCTCGAGCAAATTGAGCTACTCAATGCCTCGATTATCGGAAGAAAAATTTTTAAGGGTACTATACCCCAGGACGTCGAAGAGTTCAGGAAAAGGGCACCGCTTACTACTTACCAGGATTATTGCCCCGAGTTAAGCGAGAAAAGGGATGATGCCATGCCGCTTAAGCCGTTGTTATGGCAGCATACATCGGGCAGGTCTGCTGAGTATCCCTTCAAATGGGAGAGCATCAAGTGGGTACCAGTAACCCAGAGGATGTGCGAGGAACTGGCTACAATTCTGGCAGGCGCTGCCATCCTGGCGAGTTGCAAGCATAAGGGTGATGTATCAGCCGCGAAGCGCGGGGCAAAATTTATTTACGCGGTAGCTCCCAGGCCATATACATCGGGAACATATGCTTACATAGTTACTGAGGAGGTCGAAGCCATCAGCATGCCTCCGTTGGAAGTTGCGGAAAAACTGGACATTGAAGAACGCATCGAATTAAGCTTCAAGCAAGCCTTATCCCAGGGCCTGGATTTTTATTTTGGCGTTTCAGTAGCTTTAGTGGCTATCGGTGAGAAAATCAATCAGCGCATGGGCACGGTCAATGTTAAATCGGTGTTATCTCAACCGAGAGCTTTAGCCAGGTTGGCAAAGGGTTTAATCAAAAGCAAGTTGGCCGGACGTCAGCTTATGCCTAAAGATTTGTGGACGGTAAAGGGCATCTTAGGCAGCGGAACTGATGGTACTATCTTCAAGAATGTAATTAAAGATACCTGGGGCAGGTACCCACTGGATATTTATGGCAGCACTGAAGCCAGTGTGCTTGCCACACAAACCTGGGATTACGACGGCATGACGTTTATACCTAACATGAATTTCTTTGAATTCATCCCGGAAGCAGAGTATGAGAAGTGGAAGGAGAACAGGTCATATATACCCAGGACCGTACTGCTTAATGAGGTACGGCCAAACAGCAAATATGAACTCGTCATCAGTAATTTCCACGGGGCGCCGCTCATCAGGTATAGAACGGGAGATATCATCAAGATCACTTCGCTGCGCAATAATAAACTGAACATTGAGCTGCCCCAGATGGAGGTTGAGGGCAGAATAGACGATGTAATTGATATAGGCGGATTTGTCAGGTTGACAGAGAAGGTCATCTGGCAGGCTATCAGCAACACAGCTATACCTTATGTTGATTGGGTAGCCCGCAAGGAACAAAAAGAGGATAAATCTTTCCTGCATGTGTATCTCGAACTGAAAGATGATACCAAGCTCGGTGAAGACACCATAGCACGCGCAATTTACACCGAATTAAAAAAAATGGATGAGGAATTCCTTTACGGAAATGTTGAAACAGTGCTTAATACTCTGCCGGTAATAGTTAATTTACTGCCAAAGGGAGCTTTTGAAAACCATATCAATTTACGACGTTCCCAGGGCGCAGACCTGGCACATTTAAAGCCACGTCACATAAATCCCACCGATAAAGAATTGACCACCCTCGGTGCACCAGTTACTGCATCACCTGAAGCAGAACGGGTATCTGTGGGAGCACCGGCAGCAAGCTAAGTTCCGCGAGTTATTACTCTAAGCAGGGCAACCTGGCCGGGTTGCCCTGCTTTCTTTTTCCCGAGTTGACGATGTTCTAATCAGGCGGGGTCTTACGGCTATATCTTGACATTTGATAGCTACAGCTACATAATAGTCACCGGTATAAATTTAAACCAATACATGAACATACAATCACTAATACCTCTCATAGCGACTATAACATATATCCCGCTGCTTATCGTCCTATACGCTAATCGACCCTGGCAGCGCCAGAAACAGGTCTTCGCACTGTTCCTCTGTGCTGCGATGCTGTGGAGCCTCGGTGATTTCCTGTTTCGCAGCGATTTCCTGGTCAATGAAAAAATTGTTGTTGCAAAAACGATACTCTGTATCCTTTCCTTCGCCCTTACACAATTTCACTACTTCTTGCGTACGTACTATGAGATAAAAAAACCAGGGATTCCCGTGGCTTACATCCTCATGGCTCTGGTATTTATACTGATAATCCTGTTTATCCCTGAACGTGTAATCGTTGATAAGGGCGTTATACCCGTATATGGAATATGGACATATGCCCTGGTAGTTTATTATGTACCCTTGATCGGATATGATATCTACATGCTAATTAAGAAGCGTAACAGTATTGTAGACCCGGGGGCACGTAACCAACTAAGCTACCTTATTGTATCCGTATTTATTTCCATGGTACTTATCATCCTTTCGGTCCGTATCGGGCCGGAATATCCACTTGCCCACGTGGCCAATTTTATTTTCGCCCTGCTTTTAACTTATACCGTTATCAAACATCAGTTACTCGATTTGCGTATTATTCTGCGGCGCAGTTTGGCCATTACCGCCATGATTGCCAGCGGTGTGGGTTTATACCTGTTACTGTATGTCAGCGGGCACTTTTTATTCCACATCGAAATAATTACCATGAACTTTTTGTTGGGAATGGTTGCTGCCCTATTGATTGTTTTCGTGATTTACCAGGTGCGGCATATAGCGATCAGCCAGATAGACAAATTGTTTTACCGCGATACGTACGAATACCGCCAAAGACTCAAAGACTTTACAGAGAACCGTATCAGGGGAGTGCTCAACCTCGATGAAATGGGCAATGAATTGTTAAAACTGCTATGCGGAGCCATAAGATGCAGGCAAGCGTACCTGATGCTGCCCCGTGAGGATACCGGTGATTTTTATGTCCGTTTCTCAATTGGGACAACACAACCTAATCTATCTTTCTCCGTAAAAAACGATAGCCCGATAATACAGTGGCTACAAAGGACGAAAACTTATCTGTCCAGGGATAGGTTGCATATAGCTCCCGAATTCAAGAGTTTGTGGAAAGCAGAGCTTGAATCTATTGCTCAATTGAATATTCAGATGTTCATGCCGGTGATCAGCAGAAATAATGTTATAGGCTTGCTGACGCTCGGTGAAAAACAGAATGAACACAGGTATTCTTTGGAAGATATCAACTATTCCGAGAGAATAATCAACAATACGGCGGCCAGTATTGAGAAAGAATACCTGCAGGACCAACTGAGAAAACGTGAGCAGGAACTATCACTTATTAATCAATTGGCTGGTGTAATTTCCTCCAGTTTAAATATAGAAGAGGTATATGATGCTTTTGTCAGCGAACTCAAAGGAGTGATCGAGGTTGATTATACGGCGATCGCCCTAGTGGAAGGCGCCGATATTTATTTTGCCGCCGTATCGACGCAAGTCGGTTCGGCCTGGCAGACCGGACAAAAAATCCCAATGCCCGGTACAGCAACGGAATGGATTTACTTGAACAGGAAGCCGTTCTATGAGCATGACCTCGCGCAAAGCAAACGATTTTGGACAGACGAAGAACATATTAAGAGGGGAATTCGGTCGATTCTATACCTCCCACTTGTGAACAAGGGAGAGGTCATAGGTGTACTGATCATCGGCAGCAAGAGGGCTACTGCCTATAGCCCGGAACAAACCATAGTGCTGGAACACCTGGCGTCGCAGATAGCCGCTCCTATTGAAAACAGCCGGCTCTTTACTAAAGCTGAGGAAATAGCTCGCGTCGATGGCATTACAGAGTTGTTTAACAGGCGCCATTTTGATGAACGGATGCGTGAGGAAATAGCTCGTCATTCCCGCTACGGGGATACGCTTTCCTTACTAATGATCGACCTGGATAGTTTTAAAAAATATAATGATACATTCGGGCATTTAGCAGGAGACCGCCTGCTTGTGCATGCCGCCAGGCTGGTTAAAGCTGCCACCAGGTCTTCAGACCTTGCTTTCAGATACGGTGGAGATGAGTTTGCGATTATATTGCCAAACTCGTCTACTATGGATGCTTTCAACGTTGCGGAGCGTATGCGGGAGGATTTCGCCCTTGAAATGTCCGGCAGGCAGTTGGGCATCACACTCAGTATAGGAGTGGCTTCCTGGCCTGGGGACGGCACAACTTTGGATGAGATATGCTATGCGGCCGATATGGCGCTATATTACGCCAAGCGTACCGGCCAAAACAGAACCTCAATCGCGTCACGCACACTATTCTCCTTGAATGAACCCAACGCAAGTGTTAACACCGAGGCTGAAGTGCTCAGCACTATATACGCCCTGGCAGCGACACTTGAAGCGCGTGACAAATTTACCTACGGTCATTCACGGCGGGTGAGCCGTTATGCCGTGGCGTTAGCGGAAGCTTTGAATTTACCCCCGGAACAGGTAGCGTTGGTGAGCGCAGCGGCGCTTCTTCATGACATAGGCAAGGTCGGAATACCCGACAATGTGCTCAATAAAGCCGAAAAATTGTTAGATGACGAATGGGAACTGCTCAAACAGCACCCCAAGTTGTCAGCAACTATTGTGGGACACGTGCCCAGCTTGAGCGCCTGCCTTGCTGTAGTAAGGCATCATCATGAGCACTGGGACGGCACAGGCTACCCGGCAGGACTCCAAGGTGAGGCCATACCGATAGAGGCGCGGATACTCACGGTTACGGACGCATTTGAAGCAATGATTTCCGAAAGGCCCTATCGCAAAGCCCTGTCATTCAAGCAGGCTATAGCGGAATTAGAAAAATGCGCAGGATCGCAGTTCGATCCAATCGTTGTCAGAGCATTCATCCCTATAGCGCTCTCATCCGCACCTGACGATATCGAACTTGAAATGCAACGCAGCCAAAAGGATCAAGATTAATCAAGCCTCGCCCGTACACAAATATTCCTGGAAAGATATTTTACCGGCAACCTGTAATCGTTCTCAGAATAAGTCATCACTTCAGAAAATCCCGCACTCTTTAACAGTATTGTTATCTCCGGGTACGTAAAAAGATAGTAATGGCGCATCACTTGTTTGTCTTTCATTTTCCAGGGAACTTTTACTTCCTTACCCTTGCATATAAAATCCTTCTGCCAGCGGTTCCACACTGTTAAGAAAACCTCACCACCGGGCTTTAAGACACGCCGCAACTCCTGGAAAGCCTGCAACCTGCCTCGCTTATCTAAAATATGATGATAGGCAGCCACAGAGATAATCCAATCAAAGCTTTTATCTTTGAAAGGCAAGCTGACAGCGTCCGCCACCAGCAGACTGGCTGTAAATTTGAATTTATCGGAATATTTTAATGCCATGCTTATCATCGGTGATGAGGAATCAAGGCCCCATAATTCGAATTTATCCTGGAATGGCAGGAAGTCAGGCCCATGCGCACAGCCTACATTCAATAGCCTTCCGCTCCTCCAGCGTGCAGCCACTTCAGTCAGTTCGGCCATGAAACGCGTCCGGTGCCTGAGCCGGTACCAGCTCTCGGCTATCTCATCGTATGTATTTAACCCGTTATAATCTTTTGTGGCCATTTAACTAAATTTGCTAAACTTGAAACGCAATTCAAATATAGCATAACCATACAGTTGAATCACGTTATGAGGAAAAGTTCGAGGACGATCTCCGGGGTTACGCCGGTGGCAGTGATGGCCAGGCCGGCGCCCTGTCCGGGGTCATGCATATTCTGCCCCACCTATCCCGAGGCGCCCAAAAGTTACACCCCTGAATCACCGGCTGTCTTAAGGGCACTGGCCTGCGATTTCGACCCTCAAAAGCAGGTCGAGTTCCGCCTGAAAATATTCTCCCAAATGGGTCACCCCGCCGATAAAGTGGAACTCATTATCATGGGCGGCACCTTCATGGCCTCTCCCCCGGATTACCAGTACAGCTTTATTAAATCCTGCTACGATGCCCTCAACGGCCGTGTTTGCGCTAACCTGGAGGAGGCCAAGCACCTCAACGAAACCGCCGTCTATAGATGCGTTGGCCTTTGCATCGAAACCAGGCCCGACTGGTGTGGGGAAGACGAAGTAAAGAGAATGCTGGAATTCGGCGCTACGCGCGTTGAACTGGGCGTCCAGGCCCTGGATGACGATATCTACAGCCTTGTACACAGGGGACACAACGTGAGCGACGTTGCTATAGCCACAAAACTGTTAAAAAAACACGGATTAAAAGTCTATTACCACTGGATGCCCGGCCTGCCGGGATCTAATGTAAATCACGACCTTGAAATGACGCGTCTGCTTTTTGCAGATGAACGATTCAAACCGGATGGCCTCAAGCTATACCCCACGCTGGTCATAGCCAACACCGTGCTGGATAAATGGTACGGCGAAGGAAGCTATAACCCATACACCATGGATGAGCTGGTCGAACTGCTGGCCGGCATAAAGGGTATGGTCCCACACTACGTCCGAATACCGCGCGTAATGCGGGATATACCCACCAAATTCATCGTGGCAGGCTGCAAAGACCTTTCCCTGCGCTCAAACGTGAGACAGGCTATGAAAACAAAAGCTGTACAGTGCCAGTGCACACGCTGCCGGGAGTATGGTCACAGGTTGCGGGACGGCTGGAAAATCGGCGAACCTGCGCTGCACAGATTTGAGTACGACGCTTCAAGCGGCCGGGAGATATTCCTCTCCTTTGAAGATGAACAGGGTACGCTTTTTGGGTTGCTCAGGTTGCGCATTGATAAAGGTATAGGGGCTGATTACCCGGCCATGGTACGTGAGCTACACGTGTATGGGGCGGAAGTACCCATAGGAATACAAAATATAAATGCTGCCCAGCATAAGGGGCTTGGCCTGCAATTGCTCAGGGAAGCGGAGCGGGTTGCCAGCGAAGAGTTCTCAGTGGATAAAATAGCGGTTATCAGCGGCGTGGGTGCAAGGGACTACTTTCGCAAGGAATGCGGCTACCGTCTGGAAGGCTATTACATGGTACAGTCATTGTAGATGCGGGTCAGGCATATAAATGACAGGCCACATAATGCCCCGGCGCCACCTCCCTGAATTCGGGCTCAGAGTGGGGGCAAATTGCCATCACCCTGTGACACCTGGTGTGGAAACGGCAGCCCGCCGGCGGATTGAGCGGGGAAGGCACATCGCCCTTTAGTAAGATCCTCTCCTTGCTGGCCGGCCGCAGGCTGGCAATAGCGGAAAGCAACGCCTCTGTATACGGGTGCAGAGGGTTTTGGAAAAATTCCCTTTTATCCGCAAGCTCGACTATCTTGCCCAGGTACATCACAGCCACGCGGTCAGATATATATTTAACCACCGACAGGTCATGGCTCACGAACATATAAGCCAGCCCGTCCCTGTCCTTGATATCCATCATCAGGTTTAAAATCTGTGCCTGTACCGATACATCCAGGGCGCTCACCGGTTCGTCGGCGATGATGAGTTGCGGGTCCATAGCCAGCGCCCGGGCAATGCCGATACGCTGCTTTTGGCCACCGCTGAACTCATGGGGATACCTGTCAACAAATCCTGCCTCAAGTCCCACCTTCTCCATCAGGCCGGCCACGCGGTCGTTACGTTCTGCGGGGTCCTGTACACCGTGCACAATCAACGCTTCCTCGATGGATCCGCCCACGGTCATCCTTGGATCCAGCGATGAGTCGGGATCCTGGAAGACGATCTGCAGCTTGCCGCGCATGGCCTGCAAATCTTTCTTTTTTAGTTTAACCACATCCACGCCGTTGAAAATGATCTCGCCGCTGGTTGGTTCCTCCAGCCTCATTATCGTCTTACCCAGCGTCGATTTTCCGCAGCCCGATTCACCCACCAACCCCAGCACCTCGCCCTCCCCAATAGCCAGAGAAACACCGTCTACGGCCTTGATCTCACCCGAAAGCCGGGGTATAAGGCCGGATATGACCCTGAAGTATTTTTTCAAGCCCCTGACCTGTAGTATCTGTGCACTGCTCATGTTCAATTCTTCCCGCCCGCAGCACTAAAAAGGTGACAGGCCACAGCATGAACACCCGCTATGTTCATGAGCGCGGGGTCTTTTGAGTGGCAAACCTCCATGACTTCCTGGCAGCGGGGATGGAAAGAGCAGCCCGCCGGCATATCGATCGGGTTCGGCGTGTTGCCCGGTATTGACGGCAGCCTCTTACTATCGGTGGAGATATCCGGCAGGCATCTCATCAAGCCGATGGTGTAAGGATGAGCCGGGCTTTCCAGTATATGCTCTACCGTGTCCACCTCGACTACTTTGCCGCCGTAAAACACTGCTGCACGGTCGCCGATCTCCCGCACCAGCGATAAATCATGCGTGATAAAGATAATAGACATATCTCGGTTTGCCTTCAATTCCTGCAGGATGTGCATGATCTGTGCGCGGATGGTGACATCCACCGCCGTAGTGGGTTCATCCGCAATTAATATGCAGGGATCGCAGGAAAGGCTCATAGCTATCATAGCCCTCTGCTTCATGCCGCCTGACATCTGGTGGGGATACATTTTCAGCGCCCTCTCAGGCTGTGAAATTTTCATCTCTTCCAGCAACCTGCATGCTTTAGCTACAGCGTCTGCCCTGCTGACCTGTCCGTGGGCATTAATCTGTTCGACGATCTGGTCGCCTATCGTGAAGACAGGGTTGAGCGCCGACTGTGCATTCTGGAATACCATGGCAATATCTTTTCCCCTTATTTGCCGTAATCTCTGTATCGTGCAACTGGCCAGGTCCAGCCCTTTATAGATAACCTCGCCCTCCACTATCCTGCCGGGTGGGCTATCGAAGAGGCGCAGGATTGAAAGGGCTGTGACGGTTTTTCCGCAGCCTGACTCGCCGACAAGGCAAAGGCATTCGCCCCGCCTCAGGGTAAAATCCACACCGTTGACAGCTTTGACAATGCCCCTGCGCGTATAGAACCAGGTTTTTAAATTCTTTACCTCGAGCACCGTATCGGCAGTCAATTGTTTATCACCTTTGCAAACAAATTTTAGACGCTGGCTTTAGGATCAAAGGCATCGCGCAACCCGTCACCAAAGAAGTTGAAGGATAGCACGGTGAAGAAAAGCATAATGCCGGGTTCGACAGCCACCCACCAGGCAGTATCCAGGCTATGCTGCCCGGTATTAAGTATGGTGCCCCAGCTTGTGCTCATCGGGTCACCCAGGCCGATGAAGCTCAGGGCTGCCTCGGCCATGATAACTCCGGGTATCGATAGTGTAGCCATAACGATGATAAGGCTGATAACGTTGGGGATGAGATGGTTGAACATAACCCTGGCATCGCTTGCCCCCAGGGCTTTAGAGGCGGTAATGAAATCCCGCGTCCTCAGTGATAGGGCCTCGCTGCGTATCAGGCGCGCCGCCCCCGTCCAGCCGGTCAGGCCTATGACCAGCACAATGATAGCCAGGCTGGGACCGAAGATAAAGACGATCAGTACCAGCAGCAGGAAAAATGGGAATGTCATCATAATATCGGTGAAGCGCATCAGGGCGTTATCCACCCAGCCTCCCAGATAGGCGGAAAGCACGCCAATAAAAGTGCCCAGGAAGATAGCCATACCCGATGCCAGCAAGCCCACCAGCAGGGATATCCGCGATCCCGCAATCAGCATAGCCAGCATGTCGCGTCCCTTGCTATCCGTGCCCAGCGGATGGTCAGCCCGCCCGTTTATCAGCGTCGTTGTGAATTCGCTGGTTTTGATGTCGTAAACAGATTCCTGTATTGAGCAGCCCAGCGGCGGCATATTTTTAATTTCAAAATCCACCTTCTGCGGGTCCTGGACAAATAGCGGCCCGAAGATGCCGACCAGCGCCAGGAACACGATGAATCCCAACCCCACCAGCGATAACCTGTTCTTCTTCAGCCTCTCCCAGTAATAATTCATCAGCCGCCTGTTAATATAAACCGGCATCCCTGCTTTGCCGCGGGTCATTGACCTGGTCTCAGTCATATCTTATCCTCGGGTCCAGGTAAGTATAAAGCAGGTCGGTGGCGAGGTTGATAAAGAGCACCAGGAAAGTTCCGATCAGCGTGACCGCTATCACCACTGCATAGTCATTGGCAAAGATAGCATTGAAAGAAACCTGGCCCAACCCCGGTATGCCGAAGACGATCTCCGTCAGGTAAGCGCCGCCGAATACAATGCTGCCCAGGTCGAACATGATGATGGTGACCAGCGGCAGCACCGCATTGCGCAGCACATGCTTACCGATTACCGTCCTCTCCGGCAGCCCCTTGGCCCGTGCCGTGGTTACGAACTCCTTGCGGAGGTTATCCAGCATGGCCGAACGCGTATAGCGCACATAGCCGGCCAGCTCACCTATCCCCAGTGCCATCACCGGCAGTGTAAGCTGTCTCAGGTTCTCCACTGACCAGATCGGGTAACCGGTGTCGTAATACGTCTTAAAAACGCCTAAATAGACAGCGAAAACCAGTATCAGCATCAGTCCCAGCCAGAAACCCGGTATGGAGATGCCTATGAATGAAAATATGGATGCAGCGTAGTCGAATTTCGTATTCTGCTTGACCGCCGACAGTATGCCCAGCCCGACGCCCAAAAGAATAGCGAAAATAGTAGACAGCAAGATGAGCTGAAATGAATAAATCCAGTGCGACCCGATCAGGTCCAGCACCGGCTGAGAAGCGCTGAAAGACCAGCCCCACTTACCCTGCAGCAGGTTGCCCATGTAGAGCAAGTATTGCTCAATGATAGGCTTATCCAGTCCGTATCTGGCCTCGATGGCCTGCCGCACCGAGTCGACATCCTGCCCCCTGGCCGCGATATTGAGGATGTACCTGTCCACCGGTGAAGTCGGGCCCACGCGCAGCAGGATAAAGGTAATGGTCAGTATGCCCCAGGCAATGATGACGCTGTAAATAAGACGCCTGATAATATAACTGCGCATATAATAAGTGCCCGCTGCAGGACTAATGCCGCGCTGGCAGGGGTTGCCCGCTAAGCCGTTTACTCAAAGTGCCAGAGATACTGATTATAGCCCATATTAATGCCAGGCTCTATGCCTTTAACGCTCTTCTGGAAGCCGTGGTTGCCCCTGGTGTAGGTGATGAAATCGACCGGCTGATCCTCAGATATCAGGCGTGCCAGTTCCTGGTACATCATTTTCCGGTCATCTTTGTTCAAGCCCTCTTTAGACCTGATCTTTTTAAACAGGACATCGACTTCGTTATTAAAAAAGCCGAACGAGTTGAGGCCGCCATCACTGGCAAAAAAGACCCTGCTGCCGGATGGCGCCAGCGGGTCGGTATTGTGCCCCATCAGTGTCATGTCCCAGGATTCCTCGCTGACCGCCTGCGGCCCGTTATTATACCTTGATTCCTGGCTGCTGCCGGGCACCTTGTTCATCATGTACTGCCTGAGAAGGGTCGGCCACTGCACCCATTTGACCTCGACATCAATCCCTATGCCGGCCAGCTCCTGCTTGATCAGCAGGGACATCGACTCCACAACATCGCTGCCGGGAGTCGTGACCATTAACAGCTTGACCTGTTGGCCGTCTTTATCCAAGAGCACATCACGGTCGCCGTTTTTCCCGTACTGATAACCGGCCGACTTAATAATCTCCCTGGCTTTCTCCTTGTTGTTCAGCGGTACGACGCCGAGCTTTAAAACGGTCTCATCGCTGTACCAGGGTGAACTGGATGGGATGAAGCTGTAAGCCGGTTCGGCAAATCCCAGGTAAATCTTCTTGACGATGGTGTCCTTATCCACCGCCATGGATATCGCCTGGCGTACCTCCTTTTTGCGCAGCCCTTCCCAGCCGTTGGCACGCTGGTTATAGCTGATAATGTTGTATCCCCTGGTGGGAACTGTATAAACGTTGATGCGCTCCATATTCTTAAACTTGAGCACGTTCTGCGGTTCCAGCCCGCAATAGGTTATGTCTCCTGCTTCGAGAGCGGCCTGCATCACTGCTGATGTCCCGAACATCTTGAGGGTATATTCCTGGAAGAAGGGAGCGCCGATCTCCTTACCCAGGAAGAAATCCGGGTTCCTGGCCAGCACGAATTTATCGTTCTTCAGCCATTCCTTGAACTTATACGGACCCAGGTTACCCGTGTAGGAAAGATCGTTAAACTCTTTGGCCTGGGTAAAGGCATCCACATTGCCCTCATATTTAACGGCTATATACTTCGGGTACGGGATGAGATCATAAAGGGTGTAGACGAATTCGGGCTGCACCGATTCGCGTGTAACCGTGAAAGTTGTATTATCGACCACCGCGGGTACCACGAACTGGTTCTTTCCATCGACCTCCTCCTGCCAGTCATCCTTATAATTGTAATTCAGCCAATCTGAGAACATCAGGTTCTTAAGAGAATATACGTAATCTTCCGCCGTTACTGCCGAGCCATCGCTCCATTTAAGGTCATTGCGGATGTTGATGGTGTAAACCAGCCCGTCTGACGACGCTTCGATATCTTTAGCCAGGCAGCGTAATACTATATTAAACTGGTTATCATAGCCGGCCAGTGACTCCAGCGTATAACCCACGTAACCAAAAGAGGAGGCATCGGCAGCCAGCATCCAGTTAAGCGTCTCGGCCTCGCCGCCGGCGACGTCGCCCTCGATAAAGTTCCCTTTGGCTATCGGTGCGGCACAACCGGATAGAAACAATGACAGCAATCCCACCGCCAGCAAGGCTGTGGACGCCGCTTTTAATCCGTGTTTACGCAATTCTTCCCCCCTGCCATCGATATGGATCGAGATAGTTTATTCAGAGTACCAGAGCTGGTAATTGCTCAACATGTTAATGCCGGGTTCAACGCCCTTGATGTTGCTGCGGAAGGCGAAATTGTCCTTGTAGTAAACGAGGACATCAACAGGCTGTTCGTCCGAGATAGCCTGAGCAAGTTCGTTGAATATTTTCTGGCGGTTCTCGGGGTTGATGGCCTCGGACGATAAGGCACGCTTATAGAGCGCGTCCACCTTTGCATTGAAGAAACCAAAGATATTCAATCTGCCGGTAGAATGGAGGAATATCCCGCTGCGGCCGATGGTGAGCGCGTCACTGAAGGATGACAGTATAACCATGTCCCAGGGCTCGTTGCTAACTGCGCCCGGCCCGCCGTTGTAATCTGGGGTTTTATCGCTGCCCGGGAGCTTATTTACAAGTATCTCCTTAGCGACAAAATCCTGCATCTGGTATTTTGGATCCACTTCAAGGCCGATGCTCTTGAGGTTTTGGCCGATAATGGAGGCCACGCCTTTCTGCACTTCACTGTCAATAGCTATAGGCAGGAACAGCTTGATGGGCTGGCCATCTTTGTCAACGAAACGTTGCTTGCCGTCAACGTCTTTCATCTCATAACCGGCGCTCTTAATCAGATCAATCGCCTTCTGAGTGTCACCGGTAGGAGCCATACCATATTTCTGAATGGCGCTCTCGCTATACCAGGGTGAGTATGCAGGGATAATACCGTATGCAGGATCTGCATAGCCGCCGAATATATCGTTGATCACGGCCGGTTTGTCGATGACCATGGATAATGCCCGTCTTACCCTTGGGTCTTTCAGCCCCTCCCATCCGTTGTTGCGCTGATTATAGGCAACCATTAAAAACTGACTGATAGGAACCGTTACCACGTTTAAGTCCCGGTTATTTCTAAATGAGTTGGCGTCTTTCGGCTCAACAAATGCGTACGATATACTGCCGTCGATAAGCGCTTCGTCGATGGCTGACTGCAAGCCCATCGGTTTAATTACATACTGCTCAAAGTAAGGGGCGCCGTTGTACTTGCCCCCGTAGTAAGTTGGATTGCGCACCATTACCAAACCACCGGCTTCGGTCCAGGAAGTCGGCCTGTAGGGCCCCAGGTTTCCGCAATAGCTCATGTTATTAAGCTCGGGCGATGCAGTGAAATCTTCGGCCTTATTCTCGTAGCTGCCTGCTATATTTTTAGGATACGGCATCAGGTTATAAACGGCATATGCAAAGTTGGGATCTGTAGTTTTGCGCACTATTTTAAAGACAGTATCGCTCACCACTTCCGGATATATAGCGACCACTACGCCGCTTACATCTTCCTCCCACCGGGGCTTCTCCGCGCAATTAAGCCAGTCGGCCAGCATGATGTTTTTCAGGGTATACACGTAGTCCGCGGCTGTAACTTTGGTATTATCCGTCCATTTTAAGTCGTCCCTGATGGTTACCGTATATACCAGTCCGTCGGCCGAGACTTCAACATCTTTGGCCAGGCACCTTAATTGCAGCTTGTACTGGTTATCGAAAACAGCCAGCGGCTCTACCATAAAGCTGGCATATCTTTTAGATGCGCCCTCGTCCGTGGCGATTATCCAGTTCAACGTCTGTGCGCTCTCGCCCAGTTGCCCTTCAATGAATTCACCTTTGACCGGGTGTAGCTGCTGCTGCGCCGGGGCACAGCCGGGCAAAAGCAGGGAAAATGCCGCTATGATTGCTGCCAGGTATATTATCTTCTTCATTTTTCTCCTTTAAAGACTTAAAACGCAATATAGGTTAATTGGTTGCAGTGTTCTCAATGATTATGAGCGGGAAGCCTGGAAAATACATTTTGTACCACTTAAAACACCATATACTACCATAATATCACGCTCAAATAAAGCGTTTCTTGATACCATCGATCAGTTCATCCACCTTCTCCGCTGTATCGGCGCCCAGGCTATTCATGGCATCATCCAACCTCCGGTACTTCTCGGCGTTATAAATATCATTCAGGTTCTCGTAGAGTCCGGATCTCCTGCCCAACCGGTAATTGAGCCTTTCCCTGAGAGGCATGGCCAAGTAGCGGTTGACCACGTCCAGGCATGCCTGCTTGGCAGCGGGGAACCTGCCCTCCAGCTCCGGCAGCAGGTTTAATATATGGTCGCTCTTCAATTCACCTGTGAAATCGAGCTTATGGATAAACTCCCCGATTTCACGCACAATTTCATCCTCCGTTTGCATGTCAAAATCGCCCGCTTGCAGCTTGGCCCAGATGGGCAATGTTTCCCCCATCATCAACGTGCGCAGCCTGAGGAAATCCGGGTTGACCTCATTCAAAACGCGGGCGGACTCTTCAGCATGCTCGTGGGACCATTGCCTGCCGCCCAGGCCCGGCATGTAGTACTCTGAAAGCTCAATGCCG
The DNA here is from genome assembly GCA_903929005.1 of uncultured Dehalococcoidia bacterium. Lineage (GTDB taxonomy): Bacteria > Chloroflexota > Dehalococcoidia > GIF9 > UBA5629 > CAIMUM01. The sequence continues at coordinate 51,547 of CAIYTC010000054.1, forward strand.
GCCTCCCGGATATTATTACCGCCTTTGATATGGTCAGCGGCGGTCATCCCCTTATCAACAAACTGAAGCACCGTGTCCGAGCCGCTCTCCATGCCGATATGGATGCGCGACAGCCCGGCCTGCCGCAGCTCCCTGAACTCATCCACGCTTTTTTGGGCAGCGGTCTTGGAGCGGCAATATGATGTAATCCGGTCAAGCCCGGGGAAGGTGTCTTTTAATGAGGCTACCACCTTCAGTAAGTCGGGATGCCGCATGATGATGCTGTTAGCGTCCTGCAGGAAAGCCGAAGCCCCGCCCGCCCATTGCCAGAGCGATACCTGCCGGACGCAGTCGTTATTGGTCACCATGCTGTGAATATAAGCCGCCACCTCGCGTGGCTTGCTGCCGTAGCCTTTTTCCCGGCCCAACTCCTTTATCCCTTCCACGATCAATTTGGCCATTTCTATATCCCTGATCACGTCTTCAACCGGACGCAATTCAAACTTCTGACCTTTATAGGTCTGGCAGAATGAGCAGCGGTTCCAGGGACAGTTGCGCGTGGCCCTGATCAGGAGAGAGTACGCTTCGCTGGGCGGACGGATAGGTCCGGTCTCAAAGTAATAGCTGTTCAATTTATCCAGGTCCATATTGCTATAATTGTAACGCCTGTTTATAAAGCGGGGAAATCCTCAGGCCACCGGTACATGCTTGAAAATAAAATGTTACAATCGGAAAACATGCAGACTACTGCTAATGCTATCCAGGTGGTCTCCTTTGATGTGGAAGGGACAATGGTCACCACCGATTTCAGTTATGCCATCTGGTTCGAGATGATACCGCAGCGCTATGCTGAGCGGTGGGGATTAGGCTTTGAAGAAGCAGTTACAAAGATACGGCAGGAATACGATAGCCTGGGCGACCAGCACCTCGATTGGTACGATGTGCAATACTGGTTCACCCGCTTTGACCTCGGCAAAGCCGATATTGCCATGGAGGGATTGCAGCCGAGGGTCAGATATTATCCCGAAACTAAGGACGTGCTGAAAAAGCTGGACGGTGTGTATAAGCTCAGCGTGGCATCGGGCTCACCTCGGCCTTTTCTCAAGCACCTGCTGCGCGATACTGAGAGCCACTTCAGCAGCGTCTTCTCATCCACAACTGATTTTCAGCAGGTCAAGACCGCCGCATTCTACGTAAATATGTGCAGCCGGCTTGGCGTAAATCCCGGCCAGGTCGCGCATGTTGGAGACCACCTGCAGTTCGACTGCCTGGAGCCTGCCAGCATCGGCATCCGCGCTTATTATCTCGACCGTGAGGGCAAATCGGGAGACCCGGCGGCCGTGCGGGACCTGGCTCAATTCGCCAA
>CAIYTC010000055.1 GCA_903929005.1 uncultured Dehalococcoidia bacterium
CGGGATGTCCCGTCCTAAGAGCTTCTGGCTCGGACAGCTGTCTGCAATTGTTGAGCCCGTCGCCGCAGTTATAGGAGCAGCCAGCGTTATCGTCTCGACAGCCATACTGCCTTACGCCCTGGCCTTTGCCGCGGGCGCCATGGTATTTATTGTGATAGAGGAGATAATCCCTCAGTCCCAGCGCTACGGAAATAAAGACCTGGCCAGTTTAACCACAATGGCCGGGTTCGTGATCATGATGATCCTCGCTGTGGCGTTCAGCTAGCCCGGCATCCTATTTCTAAATTGTCTTACAGAGATTAATTACTCCCGGCCAGCTTTTTAGCGATAGTAGCAACATGGCGGCCCTGAAAACGAGCCATAGCCAGTTCATTCTCACTGGGCATCCGGCTGCCGTCGCCACCTGCGATTGTACTGGCACCATACGGACTGCCGCCTGTCATCTCGCCTATAGTAGTCTGGCGCTGCTCGGTATAAGGTAGCCCTACGATAACCATCCCGTAATGGAGCAAAGTAGTATGGAAGCTAGTAATGGTCGTCTCCTGTCCGCCATGCTGGGTAGCGCTCGATGTAAAGACGCTGCCTACCTTACCGACCAGGGCGTTCTTGGCCCACAGACCACCAGTCTGATCTAGAAAGTTCCGCATCTGGGCGCACATATTGCCGAACCGCGTCGGGGTACCAAAGATGATGGCATCCGCATCGGCCAGATCGCTGACTTTGGCCACAGGTATATGTTTAAATGTATCTCGCGACTTCTTTGCTCCTGATTTCTCCAGCACGGCATCCGGCACCAGCTCAGGGACCTGAAGCAGCTCGACCTCAGCGCCTTCCACCTCGCGGACACCCTGAGCCATTGCCTCGGCCATTTTATAGACATGCCCGAACATGCTGTAGAAAATGATCTTAACTTTCATCGCTACCCTCCAGTTCTATTATCAATCCTGATTTAAGCTAAGTTTCTCGTACTAGGGATACCGTTGATTACCTTTGTCATCCGAAATGATGATAGCCTTCACCGAACAACTTTCGGCAGCTGCTAATATGATCTCCTCATCAACCGAGTAAGGGTCAAGAATCACAACCTTTCCCTCATCGTCAAGATCAAATGCTGTTGGCGCAATGGCTGCACAGTTGCCCAACCCTATGCACAAGTCTCTATCCACTGCCACTTTCAACGCATACCTCCCAAAGCCTACGTGAATTCACTCAACAGGCGTTCTATCTGTAAAGGCTCAATCCTCTGTTTCACCAGCGGGCCTTTCTTCAAAGCCGATATTTGCTCCTCGAAGCTGGCTGTCTCCTTACGATAGATTACGCCGATAGGTATTCGATCTCCCCACTCCTGGGCTTTTTCAAACGCTGCCAGCTTATTGCTAGGATCATAGCCTGTTTCGCCCAGCTTATACACCCTCTCCCGATACCAGGCATAGGTATTCTTTTTATTGAATGTAGGACATGGCTGGAGTATGTCAATGAGTGCAAATCCCCTGTGTTTTATGCCCATCTTGATAATACTAGCCAGATGTTCTATATCCCCTGCAA
>CAIYTC010000056.1 GCA_903929005.1 uncultured Dehalococcoidia bacterium
CTGGGCCCGTTGATGCCTGTGCCCGAGATGCCCATGCCGGTGCCGGGTATCTCGTGGTAGCCCGCTTCTTCAAGGTAGGCGAATTGTTCCCAGTATGACGCATTGCTGCCGCCGTATTGCTCCGGCCAGCCCATGCACAGCCAGCCTTTATCCGCCAGCTTTTTCGATATGCTGAGCGAGAATTCCCAGTCCTCGTCTTCGCTCTCCTCTTCCAGCATAGCCGTATGATAGGGCTTGCCGGCTACTTCCGCCAGGGCGAATTTTCTGACTTCCGCCCTTAATTTCTCTGCTTTGGCTCCAAGTTCAAAATCCATTTTTCAGCCTCCCGCGCTATCGGCGTTATACTAAATTTCGCGTGCAGGTAAAACGCGATACATATTGTATTACAATTTGGCTGTGATTGGTAGGGCGGATTTTATTTGTCAGCGGCCCGGCATAAATTTACAATATCCCTGTATTTCTAATTGAAAGGGAGAGGATCACAACTATGTCAGAGGAATTAGGCAAGATAGAAAAACCTGAGGTGAGCAGCTTTAAGCATAACAGGAAGGTACTGCAGGTGCCCCTGATCTATGCCGGCAAAGACGCGCCTGCTGACTACACTGAGCTTTTTGAGAAGTACTGGCAGCAGGCCAATGAAATGGTTGAAAAGCTGGAGAATAGCCTGGGCAGCGTGACCGTGATCTTTCACGAAACCGTTAGTGCCGGGGGCGAGGAAGGCCTGAAGATGCTGGAAACGCTTAGCCCGAAAAGCCACGGCATTACCTGCAACCGCTGCAAACTTGATAACAGGTTGAAGTGTATTGAGGACACGGACCTGCTGACCGAGGTGATGGACTGGGAGCGCTGCCTGGTGATGGGCTTCCTTAACGAAAAAGTTGCAGCGAAAATATATGAGTTCTACAGTGAGGCGACGCGCAAAAGGTACCAGTACATCAGCAAGGCCATCGATGAAACCCTCAAGGACGGCGATGTAGCTCTGCTCTTTATACGGGAAGGACACCTGGTGCAGTTCCCGCTGGATATCGAAGTCTTCAGCGTGGCGCCGCCGGTACTTGATGAGATACACCGCTGGGCACGTGACCGTGCCGCCAAACGTGAGAAAACGCAGGAACAGGGAGACTGAGTCAGCACTTAAGCAGGGGTACTTTACCCGCTTCCCGGGGCTCCAGGTAGAGGGCTTCCGCCGGGCAGGCCCACATGCAGAGTCCGCAGCCGATACAGCGTTGCTCGTCGCGCGTCAGCTTTCCGTTCTCCATTTTAAGCGCCTTCACCCAGCAGCGGTCGAGGCAGGCCTCGCAGGCGGTACAATCAGCCTGGTTGATGTGAATTAAATACCTGGCGTTGACCATCTGGCTGGGCGCCGGGGAATTCTTGGCGCCCCTCAATATGAAGCAGTGGCACCCGCAGCAGTTGCACAGCAGGTTGGTGAACTGGCCGGGATTATTGGTATAGTTGTGAACCAACCCGGCCTCTTCAGCCTCCTCAAGTACCTTTAACGCTTGATCTTTGGAAAGCTTTTTGGTGAAACCGCGTTCGATAGAGAATAGGGCCGACTCACCGAAGACCATACAATTACCCATAGGTTCATTGCTGGGTTTGCCCAGCAGGTTGCCCTGGTGCCTGCAGACGCAGGTCCCCGCGGCGATAAGCTCGGTATCTAATATCAGTTGTTTCATCTCCTTATAGGGGATCGGGGAAGTGATCTGTTTTATCTCCTTATCAACTGACACTTTTCTGCCGGGCGCTGATTTCTCGATTTTCGGCGGCTTGCCGGACATGAATTCCCGCTTTACCGCTTTGGAATAAACGCTTAAGAGTACAGCCCATTTCTTGCTGCGCTCGTCGACGATCCCCCTCATGAGCTGGAACTCGATGAGGCCCGGTACGAAAGGAAGCCCCTCGTAGAGTTTTTTTCCGCCCGCTTCTTTAATGTGGATGAGACCTTTATCGCCCATGGTTTCAAGCTGCGCAGCCACTTGCTTTACGTCTTTTGTTCCAAGGTTTACGGCTATCTCATCAACGGTTGCATATTCGATGGGCATGGCGCAGACGATAGCGGCTTCTTCCGGGGTAAACAGGAACTCGGCCAGGTCGTAGAATTCTTTGCAGGTGACCGCAGGCACATAGGTGCCACGCGCGTTAAGAGCAGCAGCCAGTTTGTCGTAAATTGCGTCAGCCATTTTTCACTCCTTTCTTTTTTGTATTCTTATCAGCTTCTCAGCGGGATTTTGCCGGCCGGCCTTGGCTCCAGCACCAGCGCGTCGGTCGGGCAGACCCACATGCAGAGGCCGCAGCCGATGCAGCGCAGTTCCTCGCGTACCAGCTTGCCGTCTACCATTTTCAGTGCATCCATCTGGCATCTCGGTAGGCAGGCTTCACAGGCCGTGCAATCATCCTCTTTGATCTTGATCACCCACCTTGCGTTTACGGCCAGGCTGGGAAAGGGCGATTTGCTGATACCACGTACAAACACGCAGCGGTCCTTGTAGCAGTTACACAGGAGATTGGTGAACCGTTCGGGGTTGTTAGCGAAAGAGTGGATGAGGCCGGCGTCCTCAGCTTCCTCGATCCTTTTAAGGGCCTCTTCTTTAGTCATGCGTGTTGTAAAGCCCCTCTCGGTGGCGAACTGCGCGGACTCACCCAGAATCATGCAGTTATTTACCGGCTTGTCCGATGGTTTCCCCAGTAAAGCTGCCTGGTGCCTGCAAATACATGCCCCGACCGATATATAGCCGGTCTTCATAAGCAGATCTTTCAGCTCTTCCAAGGGTACAATGGTCGACTTGTGTTCGATTTCCTTGTCGACGGCGATTTTCTTGCCCGGTGCAAATGATTCAAGTTTAGGCGCGTCGGCCGACATGAGAGTCTTGATCATGGCCCTGGTGTAATCCCGTAGCAGAGTGGCTATCTTCTTGTGACGCTCATCCACAATGCCCCGCATGAGCTGGAACTCGGTGATGCCGGGTGCGAAGGGCAGGGCTTCATACAACTTTTTCCCATCCCGTTCGCGTATATGTATCAGCCCTTTATCGGCCATGGTTTCAAGCCGGGTTGCCAGCTTTTTTATATCTTTAGTGGGGAGGTGTTGGGCTATCTCCTCCACAGTCGCATTGCCCAGCGGCATGGCCACGGCGATGGCAGCCTCCCCGGGGGTGAAGAGGAAGCTCACCAGGTCATAGAATTCATCGCATTTTACCGCCGGGAAGGCCGTGGAACGGGCATTGAGCGCTCCTGCCAGTTTCTCATAGACTGCATCAACCATTATTCACCTCACTGTTCATTTTACCAGAATACTTTGCATGCAATAATTTTGCGTGCAGTCTAACAAGAAAAAGGCACGCTGTCAAGAGGCGAGTTTTTGATTATGTCTTTGCGAGGAGCCCGCAGGCGACGTGGCAATCTCATGGCATTACGCCACTGACGATGGGATTGCTTCACTGCGTTCGCAATGACATTTTTGCGCTGTCTTTGCGAGGAGCCCGCAGGCGACGAAGCAATCCCGTGGCATTACGCCACTGACGATGAGATTGCTTCACTGCGTTCGCAATGACAACGTATTGGTAGGGGTGAATTAGAGGAGGCCTTTGGTCAATCCGCCGTCCACCTGTATGGTGGCGCCCGTGATGTAGCTGGCTTTCTCAGAGGCCAGGAAGATGGCCAGGTTGGCGACCTCTTCAGGTGTGCCGCAGCGCTTGATGGGAATGCCGGAGGTCAGGTCGGCAAGCGTGTTTTCATATGACTTATTGTGGCTCTCGGCCTTTTTCTTGACGATTGAAACGAGCCGGTCGGTGAGGATCCAGCCCGGGCAGATGCTATTTATGGTTATATTATCCGCGGCAACTTCCTGGGAGAGTGTTTTGGCCAGTCCGATAACGGCGGGCCTGATCGAATTGGACAATATCATACCCTCGAGCGGTTGTTTGGCAGCGACCGAGACCATATTGACTATCCGGCCCCAGTTCTGTCCCTTCATGATGGGAATGACCTCGCGGCAGAGCCTGACGGTGCTGAGCAGGTTTAACATCATGGCATATTCCCAGTCCTGGTCGCTGAAACTGAGGGATGGTCCAGTGGGCGGACCGCCCGAGTTGGTTACCAGGATGTCGACCCAGCCGAACCTGTCGACGGTTTCCTGGACAAGGAATTTCACATCATTGGCCTTTACCAGATCGGCAACGATGGGAAGGATTTTCACAGAGTAGGATGATTCTATCTCGTGGGCGGTTTCTAAAAGCCCGGCTTCGTTGCGGGCGCAAATGGCCATGTTGACGCCCTCTTTGGCCAGCCCGATGGCCACGGCCTTTCCGATACCCCTGCTGGCCGCCGATACTATCGCGGTTTTGCCGGCAATTCCTAAATTCATAATTACGAATTTACCCCGGGCGTATAAAAATATATGGTTTTATATATGCAAGAGCAAGGTTTACAGGTTGGTGGCCCGGTGCAGGCACTGCTTCCAGCGGGCGTTGACCCATTCCTGCAGTTCGTCGATCTGCTCCTCGGTGATGGTCTTGAACCTGCCCTGCGAGGTGAAATACTCACGCACCGGCTGCAGGTTGCCGCCCTTGCGCGCTATGGATTCGCTGGCGGAGGTCAGCCTGAAGATGCCATCCTCAATCTCGTACAGCACGACCAGGCCGGTCTCCACGGCCATCTCGCCGAACTTGATGGTGTCGCTGAAAGGGAAGAGCCAGCCCGGCGGGCAGGGTGTGTGGATGTGGATAAACCTGGTGCCCTCGATGGTCCTGGCCTTCTTAACTTTCTCGTAGAGGTCGAGCGGGTAGGATGCCGAGCAGGTAGCCACAAAGGGCAACCCGTGAGCTTCCATGATGGCCGTCATATCCTTCTGGTATTGCTGTTTGCCCAGCACCGGCGTGGTGCCGGATACCGCGCCCAGAGGGGTCGAGCCCGAGCGCTGGTTGCCGGTATTCATATAGCCCTCGTTATCGTAGCAGATATACATGAAGTCGATCTGCCTTTCGGCTGCGCCGCTGAGGGACTGGATGCCGATATCATGCGTGCCGCCATCGCCGGCGAAAGCCAGCACGGTGATGCCTTTCCTGCCCAGAGCTTTCAGCCCGGCTACCAGGCCGGTGGCGGAGGCGCCGGTGGAGGCAAAGGGCGTATTCACGCAGGGCACGTTGACGGCGCTAATGGGATACATACCGTGCAGTACCGTGGCGCAACTGGCCGGGACGGTTACGATGCATTGTCCCTCCAGCGCTTTCAGCACGTGGCGGTAAGCCAATGACAGGGCGCAGCCCGGGCAGGTGCGGTTGCCGGGCAAGATCCATTCTTTTTCAATTAAATTAACTGCATTAGCTTTCAATTTGTTTGCTCCGCTAAATCTGGCATATCCATTCCGGGTAGTCCGGGTTGATGACGGTCTCCTTTAATGAAGCAATCGCCTTTTTGGTGGCCTCGGCGAGTTCACGCGCTTTCACGTCACGTCCGCCCAGTCCCACAATAAAGTTCCGGATTGACGCATTGATATAAGTGCCGTACAAAGCCGATTTAATCTCGGAGCAGGTGGCGCCTTCCGAGCCGTAGCTGATGTTTTTATCGAAAACCACGATGAGCCTGGATTTGCGCAACGCCTGCACCACGTCCGACTTGGGGAAGGGGCGGAAGACGCGCAGACCCAGCACGCCGACCTTGAGGCCTTCCTCGCGCAGCATGTCGGCTGCCACGATGGCCTCCATGGCCAGGCTGCCCATGGCCACGATGGTTATCTCGGCGTCTTCGCTGCGGTCTTCCCAGAACATGCGGGCGTAATCGCGGCCAAAGATTTCGTTAAATTCCCTGCCGGCCTGCAGTATTGTCTCCCTTGAATTCTGCAGGGCCTCCTGTAATAAATACCTGAGCTCCATGTAGCCGTGGTAGAGCTTGCCATCCACACCGATACGGGGGTTGGCTAAAGTCACCAGGTTGTAGTTCTTGGGATTGGCCGGGTCGAGCGTAGTGTGGGGTTTATAGGGAGGAAGGTACCTGTCCACGTCCGCCTGGTCCGGGACATCGACCGGCATCTCGGTATGCGATAGGATGTAGCCGTCGTAGCAGACCATGACGGGCACGTAGACCTGCTCGGCTATGCGGTAAGCCTGGATCAGAGTATCCATGATCTCCTGGTTATTGCGGCAGTATATCTGTATCCAGCCGGTATCGCGCTGGGATATGGAATCCTGCTGGTCGTTGAGCACGTTCCAGGGCGCGCCGATGGCGCGGTTTACGCAGGCCAGGACGATGGGCAGGCGGGCGCCGGCGGCCCAGTGCAGCATCTCGTGCATATAGGCCAGGCCGTGCGAACTGGTGCCGGTGAAGGCACGCGCACCCACTATGGAAGCTGATGTACAAACGGCCATGGCGCTGTGCTCGCTTTCAACGGCTACATACTCTGCCTTGAGTTCACCCTGCTCAACGAACTGGGAAAGCTGTTCGGTGAGCGGGGTTTGAGGTGTAATGGGGTAAGCTGCTACCACCTGCACGCGGCTCATTTTAGCCGCGATGGCTGCCGACTGGTTGCCGTCGATTATGTGCATGTTGGATTTTCTCTGTACTGCCATTTATTAATCAGCCTATATTTTTCTCTTCCGGCAGCATGGTGATGGCCTGCACAGGGCAAACCTGCGCGCAGATGCCGCAGCCCTTGCAATATTCCATGTCTATGGTAGGCGGTATGGCCTTGGTCATAACAGCCTCGGGGCAATACAGCCAGCAGAGGAAACAGGTTGGCTTATTCAGCCTGGAGGCCGTGCATTTCGTATCGTCGACGACCGGCAGGCTGGTGCGCCATTCGCCGGTACGGCCCGCTTCGCCTATGCCGGGCGATGACTCGTCGCAAATATGATTACAATCCCTGGTTCCCATTTTACATACCTTACTTAGCTAACTTCGTTATCTCGTATGTCTTAGTGACGGCTGCCAGGTTGATATCAACGGTATCCCTGGAGAAGCGTTCCCGCATGACTTTTTCCAGCGTGGGCAGGTCAACGATCTTAGTCGCGCGTATCAGCGCTCCCAGTATGGCGGTGTTTACAATAACCAGGCCGGCCACGATTAAGCCCAGGTCCTGGCATATCCTGGTGGCATCGGCCGTGGCTATACTGAATTCCCCCTTTAGGCCCAGCTCTTTAGGGGAAAGAGGTGAATTGACTACCAGCCAGCCATGCTTGTCCAGGCCGTGGGTAACATCGGGATATTTAAGCAGCGTGTGGTCGAGCACAACCACGATCTCCGGGTTCTCGACCTGTGAGACCACCAGCACGGGCTCGGTGGATATCCTGGTCGAAGCGCTGACAGGCGCCCCGCGCCTTTCGGCGCCGAAAGAGGGTGCAGCGGTAACGCCTTTATAGCCTTTTACATAGGCTGCCTGGGCTATGATCTTGGCTGCCGTGATGGCGCCCTGCCCGCCGCGGCCATGCCACCTGATCTCAAGGGGCTGATTGCTGAGCGAAGATTTCTGTGCCATCAAAAATTACTCTCTTGGTTTTGCAGATACGCAACAAAGATATATAGTAGCTCTCATTTGAAGCCCATGTCAAACGCAATCAAAATGCCGGGGACATACCCCATGCAGCAAATTATAATCCGAATGCAGCCGATGATTTAAGCTCGGCCTCGTGCTTTGTAAGCCATTGGCGGCATTCTTTCCAGCGTGGACAGTAGCGTTCTACAAATTGCCAGAATTTCTTTGAGTGGTTCATATGCTGGCGGTGGGCCAGTTCATGGATGATCACGTAATCCACGATCTCCGGCGGCGCCATCAGCAGCTTCCAGTTCAGAGTTATATTCCCCATTGGGGAGCAACTGCCCCAGCGCGTCTTTTGGCCCCTGATAAGTATGGAGTTATAGCTCAACCCCATGACGGCTTTGAAAGCATCAGCCTTTTGCGTAAAGACCCGCTCGGCCTGCATCCTGTACCATGCCTCCAGTACTGGAACTGTGTTTACACCGCTGGTTAAGGCAAGCAGTAGCCTGCCATCCGTGTACCGGGCGGTGGTGTGTTTGCCAGCCTCCGCTGTCACTGATAGTTCAATTGTTTTGCCCAGGTAGGGCAGGCTGTCTCCATGGCCCGGCGCCGGTTTAAAGAGAGGCATCTGCAAAGGTTTTCCTCCGTTGAGGTGCCTCAGGATCCAGCGGGATTTTTGCAGCAGGATATCCTCTACCTGCCTGGGCGTATATTTTCTCGGCACTACTACGGTCAGGCCGGTTTCCCGGCGTATCTCAAGCCTGATAGACCTGGTGCGGTAACTCTGCTTGATCGTGTAGTTGACGGCGCTATCCTGGAGTTTTATCTGCCCTTGCCCGATAATGGCCAGGTGGGGGTTGTGTCTAACTGGCATATTAATATCTCTTACCCGGGTCTCATGCTTGAATAATTAATCTTATTATAATTGATAATGGGTTGGTGGTGGGGTAAACTTGGAAAGCAATAAATGCTTACCCATACATAGAAGGTTATTGGAAATGAAATGTCTGATTCTGGCCAGCGGTTTTGGCACCAGGCTTTACCCGTTGACAATGACCCGGGCCAAAGCATTGTTGCCGTACAAAGGGAAACCGATGATCAACCACATCGTGGATAAGATCCCGCCTGACATCGATATATTGGTAAACGTTAACAAAAAGTTCGCGGCCGATTTTTATAATTGGCAGAAAAAACAGAATCGCAAGATAGATATCTGCGTGGAGGAAGTGTCCTCTGAAGAAGAGAGGCTGGGCGCAGTGGGCGCGCTGGATCACTGGATACGCGAGAAAGGCATCGGGGAAGACCTGATGGTATTCGGCAGCGACAACTATTTCGAGTTCGACCTGGCCAGTTTCATGGCCGCTTTCGACGGTAAAAGCGCGCTGGTCGCTATTTATGACGTGTTGGAAAAAGATAGTGCCAGGCAGTACGGGGTGGTCAGGATTGACGGCAACCGTATTATCGAGCTTGAGGAAAAGCCGCCCTTCCCCAAGTCGAGCCTCGTGTCCACGGCCTGCTGGATCTTGCCGGCCAGGGTATTCCCGCGTATCTCAGAGTTTTGCAGGGGAGAGCGCAAAGATAACCTTGGCAATTTAATCACCTATTTGATTGAAAAAGAATTTGTATTGGCCTACCCGTTTAAGGAAAAATGGATTGATATCGGCAACCTTGAGATCTATCATGATACTAAATAAGTTGACTGCCTGTTTCACGCCGGCCAATTGTTAATATACAATAGATATCAGATTAATTAGCTGTTTTTATTATTGGGGGTATTGTCATGGAAGATATTGAAAATATGGTGAAAACGACCTTGAGCCAGATAGAAAAAGTCCTGAGCAGCAAAACGGTCGTGGGTGAACCCATAATAGTCGGGGAAACCACACTTATACCGTTGCTGAGTATGGGTTTCGGCTTCGGCGCTGCCGGCGGCGCCGGCAAAGCCGATGCCAGGCAGCCCAACGAGGGGTTAAAGGGCGGCACAGGCGGCACAGGCGGCGCCGGAGGCATGCGGCCTATCGCCATTATCGTAATCGATAAGGATGGCGTAAGGATCGAACCGATCAAGAGCAGCGTGGCAGCGGCGATCGAAAAATTGACCGAGAAGATGCCGGGCGTGGTGGAGAAGATAGCCGACAAATGGGGTGAACGGAAAAAGGAATAGCTACCTTTGACACTGCTCTTGATTGTCCTGATAGTCTTAATTCTGGTTGTATTCTTGCTGGTGATCCCGCTTGAAATCGAGCTTACTGCCGGTTTTCATGGGCGCGCTGTTTTTCAAACACGCTTCAAGTATCTCTTTGGGCTTATTTCGTGGGAAACAGGTGGCAGCCGCTGTAAGAAAATAGGCCGTGAGAAAAAAGCGGCGGGCGGCGACCAGTTGTCTATGTTATCGCATACCTGTGAAGCTATCCAGGTTAAGGGTTTGTGGGGCAGGATGTGGTTGCTGGTTAAAAGGCTGGCCGGGAGCGTCAGTGTGCGCAGCATCAACTCGGATTTAATAATCAGCCTGGGAGACGATTATTATACCGGCATGCTGGCTGGACTGCTGATACCGCTGGTACTGTATTTAAACCAGCGGATGGCCGTCGACGTCTCATTGCGGCCGGCTTTCGAGGAAGATTTGCTATTGGAGGGGGATTTAAGCGCAGATTTCCAGGTGCGTCCGCTGGCAGTGATAGGTCCCTGCCTTGCATTTGCCTGTTCCCCGCAGTTCCGGCGGGCAAGGCAGATATTTTCTGGAGGCCGATGCAAAAAGAGATCCTAACCGGCGAAACTACGCAGGAAATAGGGGATATTAGCCTGACACCGCTGGTAAAACTAACTTTTACCTGGGTGCAGATCAAAGGGGCGCTGTCTTTTCATGCGGTCAAGCAGCCGGCCTATCTAATTGTCTCTGTTGCAGGGCA
>CAIYTC010000057.1 GCA_903929005.1 uncultured Dehalococcoidia bacterium
ATGACGGCCTTCGGGTTGTAAACCCCTTTTCTCGAGGAAGAAATATGACGGTACTCGAGGAATAAGTCTTGGCTAACTACGTGCCAGCAGCCGCGGTAATACGTAGAAGGCGAACGTTATCCGGATTTACTGGGCGTAAAGCGGGTGTAGACGGTTTTTTAAGTCAGTTGTGAAATCTCCCGACTCAATTGGGAGACTGCAATTGATACTGGAGAGCTTGAGGGCATCAGAAGAAAGCGGAATTCACGGTGTAGCGGTGAAATGCGTAGATATCGTGAGGAACACCAGTGGCGAAGGCGGCTTTCTAGGATGCTCCTGACGTTGAGGCCCGAAAGTGTGGGGAGCGAAACGGATTAGATACCCGTGTAGTCCACACCCTAAACGTTGAATACTAGGTATAGGGGGTATCGACCCTCTCTGTGCCGAAGCTAACGCTTTAAGTATTCCGCCTGGGGACTACGGCCACAAGGCTAAAACTCAAAGGAATTGACGGGGGCCCGCACAAGCAGCGGAGCGTGTGGTTTAATTCGATGCAACGCGAAGAACCTTACCAGGGTTTGACATGCTTGAAGTAGAAACTCGAAAGAGAGACGACCTGTATCCAATCAGGAGCTTGCACAGGTGCTGCATGGCTGTCGTCAGCTCGTGCCGTGAGGTGTTAGGTTAAGTCCTGCAACGAGCGCAACCCTCGTCGCTAGTTAATTTCTCTAGCGAGACTGCCCGTATAACGTGGAGGAAGGTGGGGATGACGTCAAGTCAGCATGGCCCTTACATCCTGGGCTACACACACGCTACAATGGGTGATACAATAGGTTGCAATAGAGCGATCTGGAGCCAATCCAAAAAATCATCCTCAGTTCGGATTGCAGGCTGCAACTGCCTGCATGAAGTTGGAGTTGCTAGTAAACGCAGGTCAGCACACTGCGTTGAATACGTTCTCGGGCCTTGTACACACCGCCCGTCACGTCATGGAAGTCGGTAACACCTGAAGTCGATAGGCTAACCCGCAAGGGAGGCAGTCGCCGAAGGTGGGATTGGTGACTGGGACGAAGTCGTAACAAGGTAGCCGTACGGGAACGTGCGGCTGGATCACCTCCTTTCTAGGGAGTATGTACTCCTATGGTCGTTCGATGGCAGCAATGCTATCGTACCTTTGAAATCAATTTTCTTCCTTCCACTATTCAGATGTTAAGGTATTTTTATTTCTAAAAAAGTATATCTTTCCATTGACTTCAATGGTAAAATAAAGTCAGACAGCTATGGGGATGTTGGCGGTATATGCTGACCTGAAGCGGTCTGATTTTATTAATGTGAAAACAGTGTTTCATTAAATGATATACGAAGCATCAAAATATACATTTGACCCGCCAACCCTCGTATCGAGGGCACATAAAATCCTGATAAAACCTAATGCCTGCTATCCATATCCCTACCCTTTCAGCACCAGCCGGGAAATATTAGGCACGGTTATCGATAAGGTCAAACAGGTAAGCGATGCTGATATTATTATCCTGGAGGGCGCTGCCAGCGGTGATCCGGTTTACCCCATATATAAATCCCTCGGCTATGAGTTCCAGCGGGTACTGATGCTGGATGTTAAGGACTGCATTTGGGTGGAGATCGAGAACCCGTTACCGCATCCTTTTGCGGTTGCTACTTTCTGGGTGCCTAACGTGGTTCTTTCCTGCGATTTCCTGATCACCATCTCCTCGCTGCGGACGATCGGTAACCAGGGATTCTTAAGTATAAAGAATTTGCTTAGCCTGCTGCCGGTTAATAAATATAAGAAAGGGGGGACCGGGGGGTGGGGGTCACTGGACGAATTCGGCTGGGACAAGGTATTTGCCGACCTTTACTTTACGCTGCCATTTGACCTGGCGATCGTGGATGGAAGAAAAAAATTCAGCGCGGCGGACGAATCCTTTAAGGGCAAGACCGATACTTTTGGGAAAATATTCGAGGGTAAGCCCTTCGAGATAGACCGTGAAGCGTCGACCCTGTTGGGTGTGGATCAACAATACCTGGATATCATTAAGGCGGGTAAGATTGAGATCGATAGCAAATCTTAATACCTGACGTCAAAACCCGTATATTGACCGGTATACTCTGACCATTCGATATCAATATCTCCCACCATTGAGCCGGGCGGGCCGGTCTTCAAGTGGCGCAGCAGCTCTTCCAGCTTGCCTTTATCACCTTCCGCCTCCAACGCAACATCGCCACGGGCTACGTTTTTCACCGAACCTTGGATAGATAGAGACCTGGCCGCGCGTGAGGCGAAAGCCCGGTAATAGACGCCCTGCACCTTACCGTGCACGAGCGCTGTGAGATGCACACGATCAGACATTAATACACTATAATTACTGGGCTAAGGATTCGAGACAATCGCAAAACTGGCCCAACACTATTCAGGGAACTCTTCTTTTTTCCCCTTCTTTTTGACAACTTCGACCTCGGCAACAGGTTCAAATATGGATGGGGCTACGGCCTTTTTCCCATCTTTCTTGGCTTTTTTATGTTCCTTCTTACCTTTATCTTTAGAACCCATAACAACGCTCCTTGTGCCACATTATGTGCTCACTAAAGTTTAACAAATAAGCTGCAGGCAAGTAAAGATAGTATTTTTGCATGTACGTTCCCTTGACTTTTAGCTACGGGTTATATATACTTTTGGTTTGTCGTCTGATTTTACAACACTGATTTGAAGCTTTGTTGCCCGAGTGGCGCAATGGAAGCGCAACCGACTTGTAATCGGTAGGTTAGCGGGTTCGACTCCCCTCTCGGGCTAAGATCTGATGACCGGTATGGAGGGATGCCGGAGCGGCCAATCGGAGCAGACTGTAAATCTGCCGCCCTAAGGGCTACGTAGGTTCGAATCCTACTCCCTCCACCATGAACCTGATTAATAATCTTGTAGATTTAAAATATTTTATTGTATAATTTGTAGTCGCATCTTCGTGGTGTGTTATATAAGGTTATGACAATTTGCCCACATAGCTCAGTTGGTAGAGCACGTTCTTGGTAAGAACGGGGTCATCAGTTCGAATCTGATTGTGGGCTCAGAAATGAAGGAGGTTTAATTACATGGCAAAAAAAATGTTTAATCGCAAAAAGCCGCATGTGAATGTGGGCACCATAGGTCACGTTGATCATGGCAAAACAACATTGACCGCTGCAATTACCCTGGTGTTATCAAAACAGGGTATCGGGGACAATGCCTTCCGGCCTTTTGATAGCATTGATAATGCCCCTGAAGAGAAGGCCAGGGGCGTTACTATCGCTATTGCCCATATCGAATATGAGACAGCCAAACGCCACTACGCCCATGTGGACTGCCCCGGCCATGCCGACTATATTAAGAATATGATCACGGGTGCGGCCCAGATGGATGGAGCTATTTTAGTGGTAAGCGCCCCGGATGGTCCCATGCCCCAGACCAGGGAACACATCCTGCTGGCCAGGCAGGTGGAAGTGCCCGCCATGATTGTGGCCTTGAATAAAGTCGATGCCATGGAAGACGAGGAGCTACTTGAGCTCGTCGAAATGGAACTCAGGGATCTCCTGACGAAAAACAAATTCCCCGGAGATAAAATACCTATCGTGCGTGTCAGTGCCCTTAAAGCGCTGGAATGCGGCTGTGGCAAGCCGGATTGCAAGTGGTGCGGCGGCATACTGAAGCTGATGGATGCTGTGGATAGTTATATTCCACAACCCGTCAGGGCAGTAGATAAGCCTTTCCTGATGCCGATTGAAGACGTCTTCGGTATTAAAGGCCGTGGTACAGTGGTGACCGGCAGGGTGGAGCGTGGCATAGTCAAGATCGGTGAAGACGTTGAAATCGTAGGTATAAAAGATACCAGGAAGACGGTGGTAACCGGCGTTGAAATGTTCCACAAGCAGCTTGAAACCGGTGAGGCCGGCGATGCTGTTGGTTGCCTGATAAGGGGTGTTGAGCGTGAAGACGTTGAAAGGGGACAGGTACTGGCCAAGCCAGGATCAATTAAACCGCAGACCCACTTTGAAGGTGAAGTTTACGTACTGACCAAGGAAGAGGGCGGCAGGCATACCCCGTTTTTCAGTGGCTACAAACCGCAATTCTTCATCAGGACACTGGATGTGACCGGCCAGACGGAATTGCCTGAGGGCGTGGAAATGGTCATGCCCGGTGACAATATTAAAATGAATATCAAGTTGATTTATCCTGTTGCTCTCGAGCAGGGCATGCATTTTGCCATTCGCGAAGGTGGCAGGACGGTTGCATCAGGCGTGATCACCAAGATGCTTGGATAAAAAATGGCTAAAAAAGGCGATGCAAGAGGTGTAATTTACCTGGCATGCACCGTATGCCAGGAGAGGAATTACACGTCACAAAAAAATAAGAAAAACGACTCGGCGCGTCTGGAAATGAAAAAATATTGCCCGCGTTGCCGCAGTCACAAGATCCACAAGGAGACTAAGTAACAAGTTGGCTAATAAAGAGCAGGCTAAGGTGTTGCAGCCCAATAAAGGCGAAGAAAAGGTGGCTCAAGACAAGAAAAGTCAGGTAGCAGTAGTGAAGGCCAAAAAGGCCCAACCGCAGGCTTCGCAGTCCAGGAAGCGCCGGTTTACCTTTTTTAACGATATAATCGGTGAATTAAGGAAGGTAGTCTGGCCTACCAGGCAGGAAGCGACCCGCCTGACTTTGATTGTTATAGGGCTATGCCTTGTAATGGGTTTATTGCTGGGAGCTGTTGACTACGGCTTCTCCGAGCTTGTCGCGAAAGTATTTTTAGGTGGCAAGTAGTGTGGCCTTAGATATCAATGCCAGGTGGTATATTATACATACCTACGTAGGGCATGAGGAAAAAGTAAAAAATAAGTTGTTGCAGCGTATTAAATCCATGGACGCCGGCAATAAGATTCTCGATGTTGAGATACCTAAAGAAAACGAGATAGAAATCAGGTCAGGGCAACGCCGGACCGTTGAAAAGAAAATGTTCCCGGGCTACTTAATGGTCCGCATGGCTATGGACCATGAGAGTTGGAAGGTAGTCAGGGAGACACCCGGTGTGACTGGCTTTGTGGGTAACGGCAAGGAAGCTACTCCGCTGGAAGAAAGTGAAGCGAGCAGGATCCTGAAGCAGAAAGAAGAAGGTGTTGCCCAGGTCAAGATCGGGTTCAAGAAAGGAGAGAACGTCCGGGTCATTGATGGTCCCTTTACAGATTTTATTGGAACCGTCGACGAAATAAATATGGGCAAAGGCAAAGTGAAAGTAATGTTGACCCTGTTTGGACGGGAGACTTCAGTAGAACTGGACTTTTTACAGGTGGAGAAACTTTAAAATGGCAAAGAAAATAAAAGCGATAGTTAAATTGCAGATACAGGCCGGCAAGGCAACGCCGGCGCCGCCGGTTGGCCCGGCACTGGGCCAGCATGGCGTGAATATCATGGGCTTCTGTAAGGACTATAACGACCGTACGAAATCCATGGAAGGTTCGATTGTGCCTGTGGAAATAACCGTATTTGAGGACAGGACTTTCACCTTTATCACCAAGACGCCGCCTGCATCAGATTTATTAAAGAAGGCATTGAGTATCGAGAAAGGCAGCGGCACTACAGGCTCGCAGGTCGCCGGTAGCATATCTAAAGCAAAGATCAACGAGATCGCCAAAGTCAAGCAAAAGGACTTAACTGCCCTGGATCTTGCCGGTGCGGCTCGCATTATCGAGGGAACCGCCCGGAGTATGGGCATTAAAGTGGAGTGATTACATGGCTACCAGAGGTAAAAAATTTAAGGAAGCATCTAAACTGGTTGAAAGAAACAAAACATACGAGCCGAAAGAAGCTATAGCCATCGCCAAGAAGGTGGCTTATGCCAAGTTTGATGAGACCGTTGAACTGCACCTGAAAATGGGTGTGGACCCCCGCGCCGCAGACCAGCAGGTGAGAGGAACCGCTCTCTTACCCAATGGCCTGGGTAAGCAGGTCAGGGTTGCAGTGTTTGCCCAGGGCGAGGGCGCTAAACTGGCAACTGAAGCTAATGCTGAATATGTCGGCGCCGATGACCTGGTTAAAAAGATTGAGGATGGCTGGATGGATTTTGATGTCAGCATTGCCACCCCCGATATGATGGGCAAGGTAGGCAAGCTGGGCAAAATCCTGGGCAGGCGCGGCCTGATGCCAAACCCCAAGGCAGGGACAGTTGTTCAACCCGCTGATTTACCCCGGGCTATCAATGAGGTGCGCAAAGGACGCGTGGAGTTTCGCCTGGACAGAACGGCCATCATACATGTCCCCATCGGCAAGAAAAGTTTTGAAGAAGAGAAACTTTACGAGAACCTGATGTCGATAATCGAGGCCATCACCCGTGCCAGGCCCAGCGGGGCCAAGGGTCAATATATTAAGACAGCATCCATTTCTACGTCGATGGGACCGGGACTGGGGCTCGATATCAAGGCCATGACTGAGTCGGCTGTCAGCGCATAAATAGTAATTTAATATAAACGCCGTTGAAAGCGGGCGCCGCAAGGCTTAATTTAATGCCCGCCGAGGTCAGTAAAACTGTATACCAGGCAGTTTGCTTAGTCCTCGTGCAACGGCGCGAGGACAATTTATTATAGGGAGCATTGATATGATAAGAAAACAGAAAGAGGCAATTATCAATGAGCTTGCTGTAGATTTAGGCAAGTGCGTGGTTGCCATTACTACGGATTACAGGGGTATGACAGCCAAAGAGATGGTACAGTTGCGCAAGCAGATGCATATCCACGGTGTGGAATACAAGGTGGTAAAAAATACCCTCATGCATTTTGCTGCCGAAAAGGCCGGTGTCAAGGGGTTGGAACAGTTCCTGACCGGGCCGGTGGCAATTGCCCTTGGCTATGATGATGCCGTCAAACCGGCAAAAATATTGACGGATCATATAAAGGCAGCTAATTCCGTGTTAAAAATTAAGGGCGGCATACTTGGTGACAAAGTGCTTAGCATAGCAGATGTCATAAGCCTGGCCACAATTCCTTCCAGGGAAATACTCATCAGCCAGTTGATGGGACGCCTGATGGCCCCGGTATCAGCACTGCATTATGTACTCAGTTCGCCTTTACGCGGACTGGTTGTTGTATTGCAGGCAAGGGCAAAACAACTGGAGGGAGCATAATCAGGGTAATCAATGGGTGAAAAGCCCAATAAATGATAAATATAGAAAATACGAATAGCAGGAGGACACTCAAATGACCAAAGATGAAATCGTGACAATGATAAAGGGTATGACGGTTCTGGAGCTTTCTGAATTAGTTAAAGCCTTGGAAGAGGAGTTCGGAGTCAGTGCCGCCGTTCCCATGGCAGTCGCTGCCGGCCCGGCAGCCGGTGGAGCCGCCGCGGTGGCAGATGAGCAAACTGAATTCACGGTCATACTGAAAGAGTTCGGCGAGAACAAGATTGCAGTCATCAAAGCTGTGCGCGAGGTGACCACGCTGGGTTTGAAAGAAGCCAAGGACCTGGTTGAGGGCGCTCCCAAGCCCATCAAAGAGGGCGTAAGTAAGGAAGAGGCGGCTACCATCAAGAAGAAGATGGAAGAGTCGGGCGCTAAAATTGAAGTTAAATAATTAAATTCTATTAGTTAATGAGAGTTCACCGGCTCTCTCTGAGA
>CAIYTC010000058.1 GCA_903929005.1 uncultured Dehalococcoidia bacterium
GCCATCAGGGAATGCGACCCCGCGGGCAGACTATTGATTGTGTCTGACGAACCGTACCCGGCCTACTCCCGTCCACTTATCTCGGAATACCTTTCCCGCCAGCGGACACTGGAAACAATGCTGTTCCGCTCACCCGGTTTTTATGCACAAAACAGGATCGAACTCCTATCCGGCGAGCATGTAATAAAAATCGATGCTATAAATAAGACAGCTTCTCTTGAAAACGGCGGCGTCATCTCCTGGCAGAAGCTTCTTCTCGCTACAGGCGGCCTGCCGATCGTCCCCAACATCAAGGGGGCGGAAAAAGAAGGCGTATTTAGCTTTACCTGCCTGGATGATGCCAAGAAAATCGACGCCTACCTGATAAAGGTTAACAGTGCGGTCGTTATCGGCGGAGGCCTCATCGGTATCAGTGTAACCGAAGCGCTGTCTAAGCGCGGCATCATAGCCACCGTGGTCGAGATGAAGGACAGGGTGCTGAATACGATACTGGACGAGGCAGCCTCAGCCATAGCCGGCCACAGCCTGTCTGAAGCCGGCATCAGGGTAATTACCGCTAATACCGTGGCAGAGATCACGGGACGGGACGGGGTTGAAGGCGTAGTGCTTACCAACGGCCAGGATATCAATTGCGAAATGGTAGTCATCGCCATCGGTGTGCTGCCGCGCCTCGATCTGGTCAAAGGCACAGCAATTAAGTTCAACCGGGGCATCAGCATAGACCGGCGCATGGCCACCAGCTATCCTGATGTATATGCCTGCGGCGATGCCTCCGAGGGCTGGGATTTTATCACCGGGACTGACCGCCTCACGCCCATCTGGCCCAATGCCTACACCGGCGGCAGGGTAGCCGGTTATAACATGGCCGGCGAGCAGGCTGAGTATAAGGGCGGCACGGCGATGAATTCAATCAACTATTTCGACATGGATATCTGCAGCGCCGGACTTGTCTCTGCGCCGGACGATGACAGCTATGAAACGCTTACCATCAATAGCCCTTACCAGAAATTGATCTTGAAGGATAACCTGGTCAAAGGCATGATCTTTGTCAAGGATATCGAGAAGTCAGGCATCATTTACGGACTGATGCGCGATGCTGTTGATGTCAAAGATTTCAAGCAATCGCTGCTGACTGTGGATTTCGGCCTGATCGACCTGCCACGTGATCTAAGGCAAAAACGTCTGGGGGTTTTGACCGCCGCTTCGCATGTAGTGCCCTTGAAAGAACTGGAGGAGCAGGCGATTGCCGGCGAATAGAGCCGCCGCCAGAGGAGTAATGAGATGCAAGATTTAAGGAAAATCCAGAACCCCTACAACAGCGATAAGGTTATAGACGCCTGCTCTATCTTCGGTATGATGGATACCTCAGGGCAGCGTTTTTCAGGCGCCGCTATCATCAAGGCCATCGGCAATATGCGCGTGCGCGGCAACGGACTGGGCGGCGGCTTCGCCGTTTACGGCCTTTACCCTGACTATGCCGAGTATTATGCCATGCATGTCATGTACCTCAGCAGAGAGGGGAAAACCGAGACCGAGGCCTTTCTTAAGGAAAAATTCCATCTCGTCGATGCCGATGAGATTAAAACCAGGCCGCTGGCCGCGATCAAGGATCCGCCCCTGGTCTGGCGTTACTTCCTCAAGGTCAACCGCTACCAGGCTGGCATACAGGCGGATGATGATTTTGTGGTTGACCGCGTGATGGATATTAATATTAAAATCAGGGACAGCTTCGTTTTCTCCAGCGGCAAGGATATGGGCGTATTCAAAGGCGTCGGCTACCCCGAGGAGATCGGCCAGTACTTCCGGCTCGAAGAGTATGAGGGCTACCTCTGGACCTCCCACGGCAGGTACCCCACGAACTCGCGCGGATGGTGGGGCGGCGCACACCCTTTCAACATCCTCGATTGGACAGTGGTGCATAATGGCGAGATATCTTCCTATGGCATAAACCGCCGTTACCTCGAGCAGTATGGCTACATCTGCACCATGGAAACTGATACCGAGGTCATCGCCTACGCCATCGACCTGTTAGTCAGGAAGCACGGCCTCCCGGTAGATACTATTTCGCAGGTCTTCGCCGCTCCATTCTGGGATGACATAGACCGGAAGCCTCCCGTAGAGCAGGAGTTGCTGCGCGCCCTCAGGCAAACCTATGGCAGCCTTTTGCTCAACGGAC
Organism: uncultured Dehalococcoidia bacterium; assembly: GCA_903929005.1. GTDB lineage: Bacteria > Chloroflexota > Dehalococcoidia > GIF9 > UBA5629 > CAIMUM01. The sequence continues at coordinate 2,177 of CAIYTC010000058.1, forward strand.
CTTTTACGCTCATCATCGCGCACGCCGGCGAAATGATCGGCCTGACCGACCGCATCCGCCTGCGTCCGCTTACCGCGGCCACGAAGGGCAAAGTCCTTTTCCTCTCTTCAGAGGAGGCCGCCATACGCACCATCAGCCCCCAATTGGAAAGTGTCTGGATACCGGTCGGAGGAGAACCGATCGCGGGCAGCCTTAAAATCCCCTTGAATCCCCCTTCACCTGTATCTGTGGTAGCAGCCTACAAAATGGATAGATAATATTATGTTAACCAAGCGCATCATACCCTGCTTAGACGTCACGAACGGCCGTGTGGTCAAGGGCACCAGCTTTACCAACCTGCGCGACGCTGGCGACCCGGTGGAACAGGCTGCCTTCTACTACCGGGAAGGGGCCGATGAGCTGGTATTTTTAGATATCGGCGCCACGCCGGAAGCCAGGGATACCCTGGTACATGTTGTAGAAAATGTTGCAAAGCAGGTTTTCGTCCCGTTGTGCGTCGGCGGCGGGATGCGCTCGATAAGCGATATGCGGCGCATGCTGCAGGCCGGCGCCGACAAGGTCTCGGTAAACACCGCTGCCGTCCAGGAACCGACTCTGCTGAAGGAAGGCGCGGCCATCTTCGGCCGGCAGTGCATCGTGCTGGCCGTTGATGCCAGGCGCCGCCAGAAGGACAAGCCGTCCTGGGAGGTATGCACCCACGGCGGGCGCAGGCCCACGGGCCTTGACGTACTGGCCTGGATAAAGCAGGCTGTAGAATTAGGAGCCGGCGAAATACTGCTGACAAGCTGGGACGCCGATGGCCAGCGGGCCGGCTATGATAATGAACTGAACCGCGCGGTCAGCGAGATGGTCGTCGTGCCGGTCATCGCCAGCGGCGGGGCTGGAACGCTGGAGCACCTTTATGACGCGCTGTCCGCCGGAAAGGCCGACGCAGTGCTGGCGGCCAGCATATTCCACTACCGCGAATTCTCTATCAAAGAGGTCAAGGGCTACCTGGCCGGCAGGGGCATCCCGGTCAGGCCATAGACACAGGGGGAATACTGTTATGAAAACTTTTATACCTTCTAAATTTATCGTCGAGCGGGACCCCGCCCGCTGTATACAATGCCAGGTCTGCGTCAACCAGTGCAGCTTCGCTGTGAACAGCTATGACGCCGCCGACAATGAGGTCATGGCCGATGAAAATAACTGCGTCGGCTGCCACAGGTGCGTGGTATTCTGCCCCACTAATGCCCTCAACATCCGCAAAAACACCCTCGACTACCGCGAGAACTATAACTGGCGACCGGAGGCTATCGAGGATATCCTTAAGCAGGCTGAGACGGGCGGGATGCTGCTCACCGGCATGGGCAACGATAAGGGCTACAAGGTTTACTGGGATCATATCCTGCTGAATGCCAGCCAGGTCACCAACCCATCCATTGACCCGCTGCGCGAGCCGATGGAACTGGTCACCTACTTAGGCAGGAAGCCGGACCGGGTCGAGATAGACCCGGTTACTCATACTTTAAAAAATGCCATGCCGCCGCAGGTGAAATTGAACGTCCCCGTGATGTTCTCAGCCATGTCGTACGGCGCGGTCAGCCTCAACGTCCAGCACTCACTGGCGCGCGCTGCTACAGAGGCCGGCACCTTCTGGAATACGGGCGAGGGTGGACTTCACGCCAGCCTTTACCCCTACGGTGACCATACCATCGTGCAGGTGGCGTCCGGCCGCTTCGGCGTCCACTCCAAATATCTCAATGCCGGCCAGGTGGTTGAGATCAAGATAGGCCAGGGCGCCAAGCCGGGTATCGGCGGACACCTGCCCGGTGAGAAGGTTACCGCAGAGGTATCCCGCACGAGGATGATACCCATCGGCAGCGACGCCCTCTCCCCGGCGCCCCAGCATGATATTTACTCGATCGAGGACCTGGCGCAACTCGTTTATGCGCTCAAGGAGGCCACCGGTTACCGGAAATTGATCTCGGTCAAGATAGCCGCGGTGCACAATGTCGCCGCCATCGCCAGCGGCATGGTCAGGGCCGGGGCGGATATCATCGCCATCGACGGCCTGCGCGGCTCCACCGGGGCAGCCCCCAAGGTCATCCGCGATAACGTCGGCATACCCATCGAAATGGCGCTGGCCGCCGTTGATGCACGCTTGCGCCAGGAGAATATCCGTAACCAGGCATCGCTGGTCATAGCCGGGGGCATCCGTAATAGCGGTGATATCGCCAAGGCCATCGCACTGGGCGCCGATGCAGTTTACATCGGCACGGCCGCCCTGATAGCACTGGGCTGCACAGCCTGCCAGCAGTGCCACACTGGCAAATGCGCCTGGGGTATCTGCACCAGCGACCTGGCCTTGACCAAGCGCATCAACCCGGAGATCGGCAGCAGGCGGCTGGTGAACCTGCTGCGGGGTTGGGCTATCGAGCTGAAAGACATACTCGGCGGCATGGGCATCAACGCATTGGAAAGCCTGCGAGGCAACAGGCTTCACCTGAGAGGTATAGGCCTGTCGGACAATGAATTAAAGATTCTCGGCATCAGGCCGGTAGGAGACTAAGCCATGCCAGCTAACCCAGCTTTGAAGAAACCTCACAATTCGATAATTGAAATCAATGCGCAGGACATCGCCACACACGAACTGAATAACCAGCTCAAACAGGCCGTTGCCGCAGGCGCTAATAAGATCCTGATGAAAAACGTTTGCGGGCAGCGCTATATTGGAACCGATATTAACAGCCCCGTCGAAATCGAGATCGAGGGTACACCCGGCAACGACCTCGGCTCATTTATGAACGGGCCGCGCATCACCGTACACGGCAATGCCCAGGACGGCTGTGGCAATACCATGAATGAAGGCGAGATCGTGGTGCACGGCCACGCCGGCGATATCACCGGCCTTTCATCCCGGGGCGGCAGGATATTTATCAGGGAAGGTGTAGGATACCGCACCGGCATCCATATGAAGGAATACGGGAATAAAAAGCCCATTATTGTCATCGGCGGCGCCGCACAGGACTTCTTCGGTGAGTACATGGCGGGCGGGGTGCTGGTTCTGCTGGCTCTCAATATGAAGGATAGCGACTACCACCGCACCCGGTATATGGGCACGGGTATGCACGGCGGCGTTATATACATGCGCGGCCGCCTGGAAAGCCACCAGCTCGGCAGGGAAGTAGGCACAGCTGAGCTTAACGGCGCCGACCACGAGGTGCTGTCCGGCCTGGTCGGGCAGTTCGCCGGTCATTTCGACCTTAACGCGGATAAAATATTGCGGCACGAGTTTACCAAGCTGTTTCCGCTGTATCACCGCCCCTACGGCAGGCTTTATGCTTATTGATGGGATGTACCCGGTGGCACTCTCCTGTAACACAATCTTAACACCACCGTAATAACCCCGAAACAGGCACCTCTTAGACTTATCCTATCAAAGCTTCAAGGAGGTACATTATGAATTCGGGAGATACAGCATGGTTGCTTACATCCACCGCGCTGGTGCTATTGATGACGCCCGCCCTGGCTTTCTTTTACGGAGGGATGGTCAGGCGAAAAAATCTGCTCTCTACTATCATGATGAGCTTCTCTATGCTCTGCATGGTATCGGTATTGTGGGTTATCTATGGCTATACCATGGCGTTTGGCCCGGACGTTAGAGGCCTGGTAGGGAACCTTGCATGGTTCGGCCTGGCAGGGGTCGGACAGGATCCATCTTCTGTATATGCTGTAACTGTGCCGCAACTGGCTTTCGTGGCCTTTCAGGCCACTTTTGCCATCATTACTGTGGCACTCTGGACAGGCGCTGTAGTGGAACGTATTAAGTTCGGCTCACTGCTCGCTTTTGCTGCCCTTTGGTTTACCCTGGTCTACTGCCCTGTAGCCCACTGGGTTTGGGGAAACGGCGGATGGTTAGCCGGGCTGGGTGTGCTCGATTTCGCCGGGGGTACCGTAGTACACGTGAATGCCGGTATCTCAGCACTGGCCCTGGCCATGGTGCTCGGTCCGCGCCTGGGATTTAAAGAGGGTGAGACCATGGAGCCCAACAATATACCTTTTGTCGTGCTGGGCGCTGCCCTGCTCTGGTTCGGCTGGTTCGGATTCAATGCCGGCAGCGCGCTGACAGCGGGTGGGTTGGCCTCTACAGCCTTCATTGCTACCAATACTTCGGCCGCCGCAGCCGGGTTCACCTGGATGTTGCTTGGATGGATACACCGCAGGCCTTCGGTGCTGGGCGCTGCCACCGGCGCTGTTGTCGGGTTGGTTGCCATTACGCCAGCCGCCGGTTTTGTACCGGTTTGGGCTGCCATCCCGATCGGAGCTATGGCTTCAATTATTTCATACTACGTCATGGTATGGAGGGCAAAGGCCAACAAGGTGGATGAATCGCTGGACGTGTTCGCCTGTCATGGTGTAGGCGGCGCCTGGGGTGCGCTGGCAACAGGTATTTTCGCTACAACGGCCGTTAATTCAGCCGGATCAGGTCTCCTGGACGGGAATTGGAAACAGCTTCTGATTCAGCTCGCTGCAATCACTGCAACAATGGCCTATGCCTTTGTAGTTTCCTGGCTGCTTGCCAAAGCCCTTAAGGCCACCATGGGCTTGCGTGTAAAAGAAGAGGAAGAGTCTGTAGGCCTTGATATCTCCCAACACGGTGAAAATGCTTATGGAGGCGTATCCTAATGAAAAAAATAGAGGCTATTATCAGGCCGGAAAAACTCGCTGCTGTCAAAGACGCGCTCACGGCCAAAGGTATGCTGGGCATGACGGTAACCCACGTTAACGGGCGCGGCAGGCAGAAAGGGATTGCGTTGCAATGGCGTGCCGGTGAGTACCGCGTCGATTTCCTGCCCAAGGTCAAGATAGAAATGGTGCTTGCAGACGAAGAGTGCCAGATAGCTATAGATACTATCTGTCGCGCTGCTAAAACCGGCAGGGAAGGTGACGGCATGATCTTCGTGCTTCCTGTCGAGAACTCCTACAGGGTCAGGACCAGCGACTGCGGGGAGGCCTGTGTAACAGGATAATGAGAACGCCGAATATTTATCAGGCAAATAATTAAGAGGGAGGCATCAGGAATGGAACTGAGCACCGGCATACTCGACCTGGATAACCTGCTGCAGGGCCTTATACCCGGCGATAACATCGTCTGGCAGGTGGACGATATGGCCGACTATGCTTTTTTTGCGGATAAGTTTGCCCAAAAGGCCATCTCAGATAAATTAGAATGCGTTTACTTCCGGTTCGCCAGGCATAAACCGCTGCTCCCTGATTCACCCGGTATCAATGTGCATAAAATCGATCCTGCCCCGGGCTTGGACCAGTTCGCCGGCGAGGTACACTCTATTATCGAAAAAAGCGACCGCAACGCACGTTTTATCTTCGATAACCTCTCGGTGCTGGCTACCACCTGGGCCACGGATGAGCAATTGGCCAACTTCTTCCAGGTCACCTGCCCTTTCATATTTGAACTGGGACCGGTGGCCTACTTCGGACTTACGCGCGGCAAACACCTGCACACCGCTGTGGCACGCATCCGCGATACCACACAGATTCTTATTGATGTTTACCACGTGAAAAACTCCATGTATATCCATCCCATCAAGGTCTGGAACCGTTACTCGGCGCAGATGTTCCTGCCGCACCAGGTTTGCGAGAACGGCTGGACGCCTGTCTCCATCAGCGGGGATGCCGCCGCCGTATCCTCCAGCGCACTCAAACAGCCTTTGACTTCTTCCATCACCTCCATGGCGCCCTGGGAAGTGGTCTA
>CAIYTC010000059.1 GCA_903929005.1 uncultured Dehalococcoidia bacterium
ATGGAGAAGGATCCGGGCAGGGTGGTTGCGGAGCACGCTGTCAGCCTGCCATACCCACGCTACAACAAAGATCCCATTGTTATTCAGCAGATGGATACTATCTATTCCATACTGGTCGGCCAGACGCAGGCCGAAGAGGTGGAAATGGGCGCGGCGCCCGGTGAAGAGGGGCATATGCGCGCGCTGCCGTCTGTGACTGTGGGCGAATTGACCGGCCTTATGGAGTACCTGGCTGAAACGCCAACCGAGTCCATGAACATTTTTGAATTGCCCAAAGAACTGCATATCAGCGATGACAACCTGTTGCGGCTGACTGAAGCGGCGGAAATACTGGGTTTTGCCAGCATCGCCCAGGGTGACATATCGCTAAACCCGCTGGGCGAAACCTTTGTTGAGGCCAGCATTAACCTGCGCAAGGAGATCTACGCCAAAAGGATACAGAGGCTGCCGCTCTTCCACTGGATACTCCAGATGCTGCAAAACGCCGATGAACGTGTGCTGAAATGGGACAAGCTCAAGGACGAGCTTGAAGCCGAATTCACTCCGCTGGTTGCCGAAAAGCAACTCGATGTAATTGTAGACTGGGGGCGTTACGCTGAGCTAATCTCCTATAATGACAGGGAAGAGGTATTTTCGCCCGGCATATAAGCTGCGAACTATAGTGTTTGCAGCATACGTGCAATTTCAGCCGCACGTTAGCGAACTGCGAAAAGCAGGTTATTGTTTAGCTGTAAAACCTGGCCACTTTATCCAGCGGTTCCCGGCTGGTGCGGAACTGGTTGGCGGGGTTGCTATCGTCCGTATAGCCGATAGGGATGCCCAGCACCATCAGCTTGGAAGCGGGCAAGCCCAGTACCCTGCGCTGGATATCGGGATAAAGCACCGGGATGATAGCCGGTATGGTACCCAGTCCCTGCGCGGTGGCCAGCAGCAGTATGTTCTGCGTTATCAGGCCGCAGTCGAAGAGGTTCCACATGTTAGTGCCGCCGTCAGCATGGTGGAAGGCGCTATCGATCATAATATAAATGCAGCTTGGCGCACCCCAGAGTTTAAAGCCGAATTGACCCCATTCAGCGCGTTTTTGCTTGTCTTCACGCGCAAACCCCAGCTTTTCCAGGACGCCGGCCATGACGGCAGCGCGTCTCGACAGCCACGGTTCGGGGTATTGAAAAGGTATGGGTATGTCGAGGGTGGGCATCTTGGTCGAGCCCTCTATATAAGCCTGCTTTATCTCCTCCAGCTTCGCGCCGCTCACCACGGCGAACTCCCATGGCTGGCTGTTCGACGCTGATGGTGACCGCAGGGCGCCCTCAACGATTTTTTTCAAAATGCCCTGCGGCACAGGGTCGGGTTTAAAAACTCTCACGGAGTGTCTTTTGTTGATGGCGCCCAATACATCCATGACTGCAATCTCCTTTTATTTATCAATAAACCTGCTGTTAAATAATAGCGCTAACCATGTTGGTGATACAATTATTGTCGGTAACATTACAGAAAGGTGATAAATTGCAGAAAATAAGGCTCGGTAAAACTAACCTGATGGCTACCAGGGTGGGCTTGGGGGGCATACCCATCCAGAGGCTTGGCGAGGATGAAGCGGTGGCAGTAGTCAGGCGGTGCCTGGACCTGGGGGTAAATTTTATAGACACTGCCAATGGTTACACGACCAGCGAGGGGCGCATAGGCAGGGCTATGGCCGGACGCCGGGAAGGCCTGATAGTAGCTACCAAGACGCTGTCACGCAAACCCGAGGGCATCGCCAAACACCTTCAGCAGAGCCTGAACCAGCTTG
>CAIYTC010000060.1 GCA_903929005.1 uncultured Dehalococcoidia bacterium
ACCGCCTGAAGGAAACCACGGGCCGCCTGCGCGATATGGAAGACGCCGCCAAGGGCCTGCCCAGCCTTATCTAAGCACGGTTTTGATAATCAAAGAGGGAGAGCGTGAGGCTCTCCCTCTTTTTTATTTACCCGCCCGCATTATCGGGCGCACCTGAAGGAACGCCCCTACGTCCGGCCAAAAACCAAGCTCCAAATTCCAAATACCAAACAATATGAAAATAAAGAAAATATTATTATTAATTGGAATTTGTTGGGAATTTGATCATTGGTATTTGGAATTTTCTTCAGAGCGGGCGCACCTGAAGGAACGCCCCTACGTTTAGACGCCCAGTATTATTTTGAAATATGTTATACTATAATAATTAAGTAAGAATTATTTATAAAGGTAAAGCACTATGCTGATAGTAAGAACATCTACCAAGGGGCAGGTGGTGATACCGGGCGAGATAAGGAAAAGGCTGGACTTAAAGGCGGGACGGAAGCTGAGCGTCAGGCTGACTGAGGATGGCAAGATAGAGCTGACGCCCGTGCCGCTTGAGCCATCCGCGGCTTTTTGCGGCATTTATCGGAAAGGCAAATCACTGACCGGCATACTTCTCAGGGAGCACCGGCAGGAAATCAAGAGTGAAAAACACCTTCGTCCTTGACGCGTTTGCCATGCTGGCCTACCTGCAAAAGGAAAGGGGCAGTGAGCGCGTCAGGGAACTGCTGTCCACCGGGCCAGGGGATAGCAGCGTTATTATGAATGCCATCAATCTCGGAGAGGTTTACTATATCCTGGCGCGTGAGAGGTCGGCGGGAGAGGCCGATTTCTTCATTGACCTGATAGTGCCTGCTTTAAATATACGTGTAGAATTAAATGAAATGCAGGACGTGATAGCTGCCGCCAGGATCAAGGCGGCTTACCCGCTCTCATATGCCGACGCCTTTGCGGCTGCGACCGCGCAAAAACATGCGGCTGTCCTGCTTACCGGGGACCCTGATTTCAAACATGTCGAGAAGTCTATAGATATCGAGTGGCCGGGCTAATAAACCTGCCGGAGCGTGGCTTCAAGGCCGTCTTGCGGACAGGCCTAAGGATCCGTCCCGACGCCGGCAGATTTATCTATTACTTTCCCCAGTTCGGCCAGGCCGTCAATAACCTTATGCCCGGTTTGAATACCCCTATGCAGCGGGTCGAAGAGTACGGTCCGCAGTCCCATCCCGGCAGCCGCATCCAGGTTCTGGATGTTATCGTCCACAAATACGATTTCGCCCATCCTGAACCCGCACTTTACAGCCAACATTTGATAAATGGTGGGGTTCGGCTTGCGCAGGCCTACCTCCCCGCTGATGACCACCCCACTCAAATATTCTTCCAGCTCAAACCTGCGGCGCAATTTGCGCGACCATTCGGCCACGTCATTGGAAAGGCACCACACTTCCACACCGGCCGCCTTGCAGGTACGCATGAATTCGATCACCCCTGCATTCAGCCTGTGGCGGCCCAAATATCCGTCCTCGAACGCCGGGTCAACACCCACGCCCCACCAGAAATCCTGCGCGGTTATCGTGCCCAGGCTGGCCTTAAAATACATTGCCTGTACATAGCTAAGGTCCTGGCAGCCGCCCTCCTCCAGCACGAAAGGGAAAAGCAGATCCCGCACATCATCTCCCACCCGGAAAATAACCCCCATAGCATCAAGAGCAACGCACTTCAAAGACAATTCCGTTATCCCCTCTATAGTCCGGGGTATTATACCCAATTACGACCGGAATTTTCATTACCTGACCATGCCCCTGGCCTGGCGCGGCGACAGCCTGGAGGCCGCCTCCACGCATAAAGCCAGGCTGACCAGATAATCGTCGTGCCCCTCGCATGGGTCGACATAGAAATTAATCGACTGGTTGGGGCGGCAGGTGCTCCTGGCACGTTCCAGCTCAAACATCAATTCGCGATAATCCGCCGAGCCGTCGCCACTATACAGCTTCAGCCGGCCCGCATTGACGGCCGCCAGCAGGTTAAAGCCCAGCGCCGATTTGGAGGACTGCGTAAACTTGAAGGGAATGACGCGGTTTCCCAGCGCCGCGCGCAGGAAAGAAGCTACAGCCTCGCCGACGCCCGTAGCATCAACCACGACCCGGCTGCAGGCCCAGGTGTTTTTCAACAGGTCAACCATCTGCCGATACAGCTCGGGGTGCTTCTTTCCCACCCAGCAATAATGCTCGACTACGTTAATGCAGGTCTGTTTAAAACCAGCAGCATCCGCGCTGAAGTTGACCTCGGCGATGCTGATCACGGTAGCATCCCGCCCGCGCACGGTCAGCTCAAGCTCCCCGCTCACCTCGGCCTCGCCGGCCATATCTATGCCTGCCACGTATATCCCGGAACGGTCAGCGGGGCTGCGCAGCCGGGGCTGTGTCCCCTGCAGCATGGCTATCTGCGACCGTGAGAGGAAGCCCCCGCCGCTGCGGATGGGCAGCAGCGCATACTGGCTGAGAAAGAGCGGGTGGTCCGCGCCCAGGCGGGCGCGCTCGGACTCCACGAAGGCCAGGTAATCCGGGTTGTATTTGGCCACCTCCTGCCAGTCGCAGCGGAAATGCCGCCTTGTGCCGTCCTGTTTTTCAAGCTCGAGGTTGCCCTGCTTGATTTCCTCCAGCAGGGTGGCGTCATCCCAGGTGGTGCCGTAGTGGACGGTGGTGGCGTTGGTGGAGGAGGCCATGGGACGGAACTCCTTGGTGTACTTATCCTTGCTCACGTCCTGCGATTCATCGATCTCCAGCAGGATGTCGGCTGTGTGACCCACCACCGAGGAGGTCTCCTCAGCCGAGAGGAAGACCTGCCGGGCCGAGCCCAGCCTGACGATATAGCCCATCTCGGTCGTCCAGAGGCCGTCGAAACCGAAGTCGTCCAGCCGCTGCTTGAGGCGCAGCATGGAGATGATGGTCTGGGGTTTGAAGGTGGGCGAGCATTTTACCGCGCTGCCGCCGCGCGCCATAAACATGGTGAGCAGCAGCAGCTCGATATGGGCGGAAAGCTCGTTTTTGCCGCCCTGGCGGGCGATTTCCACGGAGAAGGTCAGGCCACGGCGGTTCTCTATGCTATCCAGCACGGCGCGGGCTATGGCAAGCTGGTAAGGGCGTAAATTCATGCCGTTTTTCTTAGGCGGTTATGCGGTAACAAGATTGCTTCGTCGCCTGCGGCCCTTTTTTACTCGTCAGTGCGAGGCCGCCGCAGCGGCCGCGGCAATCTGACCTTTGGTGGCGTAATGCCCTGAGTTTGCTTCGTCGCCTGAAGGCTG
>CAIYTC010000061.1 GCA_903929005.1 uncultured Dehalococcoidia bacterium
TCAATTTGCACGTATTGCATCGAAACAGATAGAGATAGCAAACAGGTTAAAGGTCAAGAAAATCGTCGTTGGAGAATGCGGCCATGCCCATAAGGCGCTGACCGTTATCGCCGACCGGTTGCTGACCGATGACAATTATGTGCCGAGGGAAAGCATCCTGCCGCTGCTGGCCGACCTGGTCTGCAATAGCAAACTCAGGCTCGACCCGTCGCGCAACGATTTCCCGGTCACCCTTCACGATTCGTGTAATATCGTCCGGCTGATGGGTATAGTCGAGCCGCAGCGCAGGGTATTACGGCAGATCTGCCCGCAATTCAGGGAGATGGATCCGCACGGTGTCCATAATTACTGCTGCGGGGGAGGCTCGGGCTTCGCTGTCATGTCTCCCACCAATTTCGCTGACTGGAAAATGACCGTGGCCGGCCGCATGAAATATAAGCAGATAATTGAGGCTTTCCAGAATTTGCCAGGCCCGGAAACCAAGAAATACGTATGCGCTCCCTGTTCCAACTGCAAGGGCCAGATACGTGACCTGCTGGCCTACTATAAAGCCTGGGAGAAGCACGGCATCAAGTACGGCGGCCTGGCCGAGTTGATAGTCAACGCCATGGTGGATATCAAAAAGCCGTTCATTTCCTGGGACGAAGAGTAGCGACGGCGTACAACGCTGGAACCACCCGCTTCCCGTTATAAACCTGAACTCAAATCGGACGCGTTAACTTACTTTTTGTTTAACGTATTTATTTTGCACACGGTGTACAGACCGCAATATCCGATTATCCCCGTGATAAGTGCGATCAGGCCCACTACAATCAGCACTATCATAGCTATAAGACCCCAGGAAGCCTGGAAATATACACCCAATCCTATCAATATAATCCCGAGTATAACCCTGATAACCCTGTCTGCCGTTCCTTCATTCTTTTTCATATTGCACCCCTCCTTTGACAAATTCTAATTTTTATCCTGATATCAGTCAATTTGGATTGGTAGGATTTGACTCAAGCGCTGCAAACAACTTATACTAATTATGAGCATATGCCCATAATAAGATAACGTGTAAATATAATGACGAGACCAAGAAAATGTCGCAGGGTCGCATTTATGCCGGGATTTACTTATTACAAACCGGCAGGTGTCCCGTTGAGATTTCTGGACGAAGTTTGTCTTTCTATCGAAGAACTTGAATCAGTTCGTCTGAAAGATCTCGAGGATTTAGACCAGGAGCACTGCGCCCGGCGGATGAATATCTCACGCCCAACCTTTCAACGTGTGCTGGGATCAGCCAGGAAAAAGATAGCCGAGGCCCTGCTCAAGGGAAAAGCAATACGTATCGAGGGAGGCGCCTACGAATTAGAGTCCCAACCACCAGTAATAAATAATCTAAATATGCGGAGGAAAAACAATATGAAAATTGCAGTCGTTACGGATGACGAGATCACCATCTGTCAGCACTTTGGCCGGGCATCGTTGTACATGGTTTTCACGGCCCAGGATGGCAAAATAACCGGTAAGGAAAAGCGTCCCAAAATGGGACATAGCCATTTTGCGACTGCTGAGGGAACTCAGCATGAACACAGCGGCCCTCATGGATTTGATGCCGCGTCTCAGAAAAAGCACGCAAGTATGGCAGAGACTATTGCTGATTGCCAGGTCCTCATTACGGGCGGCATGGGAAGGGGCGCCTACGAAAGCTTGAGAAGCTATAAAATAGAACCGGTAATAACCGATATTCAGAACATCGATGAGGCTATAAAACTGCAGTTAGAAGGTAAGCTGCCAAATTTGGTGGATAGGTTGCATTAAAAAGGCTATCTCATGCCATCTTCAGCGGAGATGAATAAAAAGATAGAGATTTTTGGCCAAAGCAGGGCTGAGCATGGCAAAATGTAGAGTATAAAATCGAGGAGGAGCAAAATGTGGGACTCATCAAAATGCGATCTGTGCGGCGATTGCCTTACCAAATGCCTTTACGTGGATTATGACAAGGACCGGGCCGCCAGGGATATCAAAGCCCTGATGAAGGGGGAGAACGCCGAGATACTGGGCAAATGTGTCACCTGCTGCGCCTGCCGCGAATATTGCCCGACGGAAGCCGACCCGTTCGACCTTATACTCAAGATGATGGAAAAGCACAAGTCCTTCCCCATCAAGCCTGAGGCGGTAGGATTCTTCGGCATGGCTTCCTCGCTGCCCAATCAGGTTATTAAAGGCCAACCAGGCCAGCCCGTCCTCTCCCTGTGCGTGATGGAGATGTCGCTGCCGCCGGAAGCCATCGGCGGGCAGATGTTCGACGGCCTGACCATCGCCAGGGGCGGTGATTATTTCTGTTATGTGGGCTACGTGCATGCCGGCCTGGAGACACCGATGGCCGAAAATGCCCAGAAGTTTATCGACAACATCGCCAAACTCGGCAACGAGATCATCTTCCTGCATGATGACTGCTACGCCATGGTGGACGCCAAGGTAAAGGATTACGGCATCAAGGTACCCTTCAAATACATGCACGTCCTGGAATACATGCGCAACTACCTGCGCGATAACAAGAACAAGATCACGAAGCTGGGTAAAAAGGCCGCCTACCAGCGGCCCTGCGCCTCAAGATATACACCGGCCAAGGATGTCCTTATTGACGAGATCTTCGACCTGATCGGCGTGGAACGGCCAAAGCGCCAATATGAGAGGCAAAAGGCTCTCTGCTGTACCGGCGCTTTCGTCAAGGTCTACCCGCAACTGGCAGCCGAGGTGCAGGCCAAAAACGTGGATGATGCGGTTAAATGCGGCGCCGATGCGCTGGTGACGCTCTGCCCCATGTGTGACAGGGTGCTGCGGAGACCGACCACTGAACGCGGCCTGCGCAAGATTTTCGTCACCGACCTGGTACGCATGGCGCTGGGCGAAAAAGCCTTTCCTGTATAGGTATGTTTAACCAACCGCAATTGTAGGGTTCACGCACCACAATGAGCCAGCATATTGACATGTCGTAACTTATTTGTTACATTATAGTCAATATTTCCGAATATTTGTAACAAGGAGGTGCTACATATTATGGATAGCAGGGCCATCGGGAGGCGTCTTCAGGCTATCCGCGAGTCTCTTGGTTTTACTCAAGAGCAAGTCGCTAACTACCTATGTACCAAAAGAGAGGTGATCTCATACTATGAGACCGGAACAAGGAAAATTAATACTGTTACACTGCAAAAGCTCGCGGATTTATATGGTTATCGATTTTCATGCTTCGTAGATGAGCAGATACCCTACAAGGCGCCTGAAGTATCTATGGCATTTCGAGTTCATGACTTGAGTGATAATGACCTACTAACCATTGCCCAGGTAAAAAAAATGGCAATGAATTTGGATAGCCTGTTTTCATTGCTTGAGGAATCGTGAGTGTCTGAGGTCATCGCGCACCAATCATCCATTGATACTCGCCTTAAACTGGGCCTACAGTCGACTGAGTACTTCGATGTTATCAGAGCTGTAATATCCCTGGGAATAACATGTATAAAAAAGCCCCTTGAGAGTAATTTGTCGGGCGCAACACTTAAGGGAAATAAGGTAAAAATCATATTCGTTAACTCCGCAAAAACCCTTGGTCACCAGAATTTCACGATCGCTCATGAGATATACCATTGTCTATATGACGAAAATCTAACGAGTAGAGCCTGCCAGACCGAGGTCTTGAACGGCGATTCGGCCAACGAACAGATAGCCAATTCCTTTGCGACGTATTTGCTCATGCCCGAAGATGGTATCTACCATCAACTTCGTTTAAGAGGCAAAGCCGGCCCCAAGCTAAAACTCGAGGACATCGTCGGGCTGGAGCAATACTTTGGCGTTAGTAGAAGATCTATCTGCTGGAGATTAGAGGATTTAGTACTCATCACCCGAAGCGACAGTGATGCTTTCAATTATCACGTAATCCAAGGCGTGCGTAACCTGGGCAAAGACATACAGCTTTATCAACCCACTAACGATTCAATAATTATATCGGACTACGTAGCTAAGGCTCGGGAGGCTCTGGACAGAGGCCTAATCACCCATTCAAGATTTGACGAGTTACTGGCGGGTGCAGGTCTCAATCAAGACCTCTCCGATGAACTGGATGACACCATTATTGTTGACTAATCCTCCTCTTATTTTGGACGCCGATTTATTATCCAGCTTTGCCTGGGTCGATCGTCTGGATATTCTCGAAAAATTGTTCCCGCAGCAAATGATAGTACTCGACGAAGTTATGGATGAATTGCGAAGAGTGGTGCATTTATCAACCAGGGTCCAGAACTGCATCGATAAGGGCCTGATTAAGAACGTATCGATGACTGCAGATTCGCCAGAAGCCCTGGAACTGGGCCAGATTCTCAATACAGGAAGATATGGAAACGGTGAGGCTGCCTGCATGGCCTACCTAAAAAATAATGACGGCACTATGTACAGCAATAATCTGTCTGATGTTCACACCTTTTGCGGGGCTAACGGGAAAGACTTGATAACAACCGCGATGATAATGCATCACGCCGTGGAGAAGGCCGTCATAGATGATGCCGAGGCTGAAATAATTTGGGCTAAGATGATAGCAAAACGACGAAAACTGCCAGCGTCTTCGTATTCCGCTTATTTGGCATCCTTAGGGCAAAACCAATAGAGGTCTCAATACGTTAAAGGGCTTAAATTGGCATTTTTATTTAGAGACTTCCCCCTTAATGCAAACCGCTATATTTCCGCGACTGTTACTATTTCAGCAACCTTGCTCTCCGCACCTTTATGGCTAAACAGAACGGGTAGGATGGACTTGCCATCACAGTCCCAGATTCCTAAAACTCCCCACGTTTTTATATGATGATCTTCCGTGCTTCCGCCTCAATCATGCGGTAAATGTCCCTGAGGGGGATATCCTTTTCAGCCGCTATCCGTCGGCATTCATCGTATTCAGGTGATATGCTCAGCACCTCGTCCTGGAAGCGCTTGACCTTGACCTTGACCTTGCCGTAGGTAGAATCTATTTCAACGATATCGCGGCCGGCGATATGGCGGAAGACAGGGCTTACCCGTATGCCGAGGGTGGAGGTCTCGCGCATGATGGTCTCGGCCAGCCTGGATTCGGCATCGCCGGAAGCCAGAATGCTCAGCATCACGGCGGGGCGGTTCTTCTTCATCTGGATATGCGTGAACCATACATCCAGCGCGCCCTGCGCGAAAAGCTTTTCCATCACATAGTCGTATATTTGGGGGTTCATGTCGTCGATGTTGGTTTCCAGCAGTACCATGCCTTCATGGCCTTTACGCCCTGCAACCTCACCGATCCACAACCGCATCACATTGGGGTATTCGTCGGGGTTCCTGCTTCCTGCGCCGTAGCCGATCTTCTCCAAATTGAGCGGAGGCCGGCTGAATTTGGCCAGCGTTGTCACGATGGCAGCGCCGGTTGGGGTGACAAGCTCCTTCCCCTCCATGGCAACATGACAGGAGCTGATAACAGGAGCCTGTTTTTGCGCCAGCAGGTCAAGCGTTGCAGGAGCAGGTAGAGGCAGACCGCCGTGACGGCATTCCACGGAACCGCCTCCCACGGGAAATGGCGACGAGTAAAACTGCTTGATGCCCAGCAGGGCGAAACCGCTAACCGATCCGACGATGTCAACGATGGAATCAACTGCGCCTATCTCGTGGAAATGCACCAGTTCCAGTTTGACGCCGTGTATTTTGGCCTCGACCTCACCCAGGCTGCGGAAGATGTCCCGGGCCTGCTTCTTAACCACGTCATCGAGCTTGCTGCCCGCGATCAGGTCCACGATATCGCTGTAGGAGCGGTCGGGCTGCCTGACCTTGTCGTCGGGTATCACCCACGCCCGGGTGGCCGTGACCGCACCCCTCTTGACCTTCTCGGCCGTGACCCGGTAACCCTCCAGCGATAGCTTGCCCAGTTCCCTTTCAAGGGCTGCCAGTGACAGGCCGGCATCCAGCAGCGCGCCCAGTATCATATCGCCGCTGCATCCGGCGAAAAGGTCGAAGTAAGCTGCCTTTCCCATAAAATAACCTGCTATGGATTCAGGCTGCCCATCTGGTACCCGGCCAGGTCGATTGTAACATGCTTGTAGCCCAGTTTCCTGACGGCCTCAACCGCCGCCCGGCGGTTGTCCATCTTCAGCAGTGTCCTGAAACCGGTTTCATCCACCTCGATCCTGGCGATATCGTCATGGTGCCTCAGCCTGACCTGCTTCACGCCTAAGCTACGTATAAAGGATTCGCCGCTGGATACTTTCCCCAGGAGATGCAGGGTGATACGCGTGTGATGCGGTATGCGCGTGGCCAGGCAGGGCATGGCCGGCTTGTCCCAGTTGGGCAACCCCCTGGCTTTGGCCAGGGACCTTATCTCTTTCTTGGTCAGGAATGATTCAGCCAGCGGGCTGCGCACCCCCAGTTCGGATATGGCTACCAGGCCGGGACGGTAATCGCTGAGGTCGTCATAGTTCGAGCCGTCGCATACATATTTGATGCGCCTCGCCCTGGCCATCTCGTTGAGCATCCCCAACATGGTCAGCTTACAATGATAGCAGCGGTCATTGCTGTTGGAGGCAAAATCCGGCACGTCAAGCTGGTTAAATTCAATCTCCTGCAGGTCGAAGTTGAGCGAGGCAGCCAGCTTCCTGGCGTTCTCGAAGTCCTCAATATCCATCACCGGAGAATTGGCCAGTACTATTAGAACTTCCCCCTTCAATATGTCCCTGGCTGTCACGGCTAAATAGGTGCTGTCCACGCCACCTGAATAGGCCACGATGGCCGAGTTCATTTTACCCAGCACATCCTGCAGGTGCGCGGTTTTATGGGCGGTTTTGCTTTTAATGCTGAGCTTGCGGTTACTCATCTGTTCATCAGCCCGGCTAAATAACCGGCATTGAACCCTCCATCTATATTTACCACGGCCACGCCGGGAGCGCAGCTATTCAGCATGGTCAGCAGGGGCGCTACGCCTTTGAAGTTGGCCCCGTAGCCCACGCTGGTGGGAACGGCGATGACGGGACAGGTCACCAATCCGGCCACCACGGTGGGCAGCACTCCATCCATGCCTGCCACGGCAACTATCACCTTCGCTCCCCGTATCTGCTCAAGGTGGTTGAAGAGGCGGTGGATGCCCGCCACCCCCACATCGAAGATGCGCTCAACCTCGTTGCCCATTAACTCGGCCGTAACCGCGGCCTCCTCGGCCACCGGGATATCCGCGGTGCCGCCCGTCAAGATCACGATGCCGGGCCGTCCCGGTTTTTTGCCGGTGCGGTCGACGATGATGGCGCGCGCCGCCTCGTTATAGCGGGCATCGGGCAGCACCGCTTTGACCGCTTTGTAGGCCGCGGCGTCCACCCTGGTTATGAGCACCTTTTGCGAGTGCGCGGCCATGCGCTCGGCTATCGCTACGAGCTGTTCGAGCGTCTTGCCCTGTCCGAAGATAACCTCCGGGAAGCCGGTGCGCAGGCTGCGGTGATGGTCAAGCTTGGCGTGCATGAGGTCCTCGTAGGGCAGCACACTCAATTCCGCTACTGCTTCGGGCACAGAAATACGGCCGGCCTGTACTTTTTTCAACAGCCCGCTCAGCCAGCGCTCACTGACCTCACGGCCGCCTGTTTTAGCTTGAGTTGCCCTCTTTTCTTTTCCCATCAGTCAGGTTTCACACTAATTAACCAGGAAATGTTCAATTATGGTAAGTATAACGCAGCCACACAGGCAGCACAATCCGCGCGTCGTAGCTAAAGGGTAAACAAGTTATACAAAAATGTTGTTTTTTGTAAAGCGTTGTTTTAAAATACGCCGTCCGCCAATTAGACGGTTAATCAATGAGGCCGTCCGGACCAAAAAGGAGGCAGGAAATGAGCATACCCAAGCTGAGTGAAGACAAGTACAGGGAAGTTGTTGCCGCCTACGAAAAGAAAACCCCCAGGTCCAAAAAACTCATCGAAGAATCCCGTAAATACATAGTGCCGATGGGCGCGCCCGCCTACATGATCTGGCACAGGCCTTACCCGCTATTCATCGATAATGCCAAAGGTTCGCGGCTTTACGACGTGGACGGCAACGAGTACATCGATATGTTCATCGACCAGGGCGTCTCGTATATCGGCCACAAGGCGCCGGCCATCCGCAAGGCCATCGATAAGGCACTGGATAAATACGGCTTCCACCTGGAGATGTGCCAGGAACTGGCCACTAAATGGGCGCAAAAGGTCATACAGCATTACCCTTCCATCCAGAAGATCAAGATAGTCAACTCGGGCAGCGAGGCCACCGAACTGGTCTGTCAGATAGCCCGCGCCTTCACGGGCAAAACCAAGATCATCAAGTTCGCCGGTCACCATCACGGCTGGAACGGCGTCCTGTCCTATGACTCCCTGGCGGCCGGTTCCGGCACTCTTTTCACACTGGGCGTCCCCATTAATCACTGGGACAACCTGATCAACCTGCCGATCAACGATATCGGCATAGTGGAGAAGGCGCTGATAGATAACAGGGACCAGGTGGCGGCCGTGGTGCTGGAACCGCTGGGCGCTTCGACGGGCGGCAAACCGCTGGCCGAGGGCTTTCAGAAACAACTGCGGGAACTTACCACGAAATACAACGTCCTGCTGGTCTTCGACGAGGTGGCCACCGGCTTCAGGGTGGCCATTGGCGGCGCGCAGCAGGTGCTGGGTATAACCCCCGACCTGACCTGCCTGGGCAAGCCCGCCGGCGGCGGCATTCCCGTTGGCGCGGTCGGCGGACGCGAAGACGTGATGTCGGTGGTCGGCGCCCTCGACCCCAGGGCCGAGCATTTCGGCCCTCTCTTCCCCATGGGCTCATTCTGCGCGCACCCGCTGGCCATGGCGGCCGGCATCGCTTTCATCGAGGAACTGGAGAATGGCAATTACGTCCCCAATTCAATCGCCCGCGCGGCCGACCTGTCCAAAGGCATCAACGAGATCGCCGGCAGGCTCAAGATGAATATCGAGGCGCACGCCCTCTACAGCATCGTGCACTTCGGGTTGAGCGGAAAATTTGATATGAGCCAGGCGATGGAGGTCTTCGAGTTCGACCTGATGATCAGGCTGGGATTGCTGCTGGGCGACCCTGGCGTGGTGCTGCTGCCCGGCCACGTGTATATGTCCGGCGTCATGACGCAGAAGGACATACAGAAAAGCCTGGCAGCTTTTGAAAAAGCTTTCTCCATATATAAATAACTGAAAACGCGGGGCTGATTGACAGCTAAACCATAAAATGTATAATACATTAAAATCTGTCAGGCCGTCGGGTTGGATTGCCAGAATAGCATTATCCAAGCGCAAGGAGGATGATATCGCATATGCCCTATAAAAATATCCTTGTTGTGGGTGGCGGCGCCATCGGGGGCATTACTGCAGCCCTGCTTACCCGGAAGGGCGAGAACGTGCTGGTCGTGGACGCGGATAAAGAGCACGTAAAGCGTATGAATCAAGGCCTGGAGATAACCGGCTTCCATGAACTGACCATCCCGCTTAAGGCAGTTACCCCGGAGGAACTGCTGGCCGGCAGCTACCAGGGTTGGGCTGACATCGTCCTCCTGGCTGTGAAGGGATTATTCACCGAGAAAGCACTGACTTCAGCGCTTCCCACCATTAAAAGCTCGGCACCGGTGGTGTCCCTGCAAAACGGCATCAATGAAGAAACCATCTCAAAAATAGTCGGAGCGGATCGTACCTTAAGCTGCAGTATAACCTGGGGCAGCACCAACCAGGGCCCCGGTCAACTGATGCAGACCACTGACGGCGGCTTCATCATCGGGCAGTGGCCTACCGGTAAAAACAGGCTGGTGGATGATACAGCCGTTCTGCTGAATAAGGCCTTAACTACCGAGGTTTCTGATAATATCATCGGCGACCGCTGGACCAAGTTGCTCATCACGGTGTCACTGACCGGGGTGGGTACCTGCGCCGGCCTGACCTACGGCGAAACTATTGCCAGCGCGCAGGCCTGCAAAGTTGCGCTCTTGGTCATAACTGAGACATACGGTGTCGGAGAGGCGGCCGGGGTAAAATTCGCCGACCTGATGGGCGTTTCACCGTCGATCGTGCTGGTGCATAAAAAAGAGGAATACGAAAAGGCTGCCAAATTAATGGAATTCGCCTTTGCCAACCATGGCGCAACCAAGCCCTCCATGTGGCAGGACATTGAGAAGGGACGCAAAACCGAGGTGGACTTCGTTAATGGCTACGTGGTCAGGAAAGGAAAAGAATTAGGCAAAGCAACACCGGCCAACGAGCTGGTTACAAAAATCGTGCATCAGATTGAAGCAGGCGAAAAGCAACCCGGCCCGGACAATCTTAAGGAATTCGCTAAATTAGTTGCCCATTTGAATTAATAATACAAAATAATTTAAGGAGGACATCTTATCCATGGCCAAGAAACTAATTATCCAGGTAGCACCATTCGGCTCTAACACCCTGCATGAAAAAACTCCCAATCTTCCTAACCTGGGCAAAAGGACACCTTACCTGCCCATAACACCCAAAGAGGTGGCGGAGGAGGCGCTTCGTTCTTATAACGCGGGCGCCACCGTGTGTCACATCCACGCCAGGGACCCCATACACATGCTGGCTACGCCTGATATCAAGGTCTGGGGCGAAGTAGTGGCGCGCATACGCGAGAAATGCCCCATTGTGATTGAGGCCGGCGGCGGCATCGGCGCCTGGGTTGATACGACTACCTGGCAGATTATCGCGGCTTCCGAGGAGCAGAAGCTGGCGCTGCTGGACATCAAGCCCGAACCGGACATGCTCACGCTCAATATGGGCACGTTTGACATGTCTATCGGCAAGTACGGTTTTTCCACTTTCAGCAATACCCCGCCCTTCCAGAGGAAAATCATCAAGGGCATCCTGGACAGGGGTTGGGGCATGGAACTGGAGATCTGGGACATCAGCCACCTGTACAATACCATGGCGCTCTGCGAAGAAGGGGTGTTCGATAAAAATATGCCCTTCCACATCGATTACCCGCTGGGCGTAGCCGGCGGCCAGCCCGCTACGGCCAAACAGCTTATGTATATCTCCGAAGAGGGCAAGAAGATGTTCCCCAATTCCAAGTGGCAGGCCCTGGGCATCGGCAAGGACGAGTTCCCCATGATCACAATGGCCATGCTGCTGGGCGCCGACAGCGTCCGTGTAGGCCTCGAGGACAACATCTATATTTCCCACGGCGAACTGGCCAAATCCAACGCCGAACTGGTTGAAAAAGCGGTCAGGATAGCACGGGAACTGGATTTCGAAATCGCCACCGTGGAAGAAGCCAGGGAACTGCTGCACCTGAAAAAGAAATAATTTACCCGCAGTAAACCAAGCAGCAAAATATAGAAATAAGGAGGGCCGGCTCAACATGGAACAAAAACAAGGAAGCCTGAAAAAGGAAATCACTATCTTCCACGGCGTGTTGCTTATCATCGGCGCAGTTATCGGTGCGTCAGCCTTCATCCTGATCGGGCCGCTGGCAGGACAGACGGGACCCGGGCTCTGGATGGCCTATGCGCTGGGTGCTATTCCCGCCCTTTTTGTAGCGGTGGTCTTTTCCCAGTTGGGCGCGGCCTTCCCCATTACCGGCGCGTCGTACATAGCCATCAGTCGCCTGCTTAATCCCTCGGTAGCCATGATGGCAGTGTGGTCGGCCATACTGGGTATCTTCGCCTTTGCCATGCCGCTCATGGCATTCGGCTTTGCCCTTTACGTTGACAAGCTCTTTCCGCTGGGAGGAGACGCTATGCTGCTGCTGGTAGCGGCGCTGACCATCATCTTCTTCACAATTCTCAACCTTTTTGAGATAAGGTGGATGCTCTGGGCACAGAGCATTATGGCCGCATTGATGATAGTCGCCCTGCTGATCTTCGGCATCGGCGGCTCGCTCAACGCCAACCCGGCCAACCAGACACCGCTCTTCCCGTTCGGCTTCACCGCCGTGTTAGCCGCCATCATCCCGGCCTATGTTATGTACACCGGTCTGAACGGCGCCACGGAACTGGGCGGCGAGACCAAGAACCCGCGCCGCAGCATACCCATCATACTCGGCGTCTCACTGATACTATTGGTGGTTATCTACGTTTCCATTACCTATGCCCTGACCGGGCTGCTGTCCTACCAGGAACTGGGCAAGATCAAAGGCGCCACGGCAGTGGTCACGGCAGCCGGCAAATTCATGCCGGCCGTGGTCGCCCTGTGGATGATGAGCATAGGCGCCCTGTTTGCAGCAGCTACCACCATCAGCGGCAGCCTGGCCTTCCTCTCCAGGGACATCCTTGCACTGGGCAAGGACCAGATACTGCCGGCCGCGCTGGGCAAGATTAACGCCAGGACCCATACCCCCATCGCGGCTGTGATAACGCTGGGCGTTATCTCGGTGCTCGGCCTGGTGATGGCAGTTGTGTTCGGTGAGAACTTCATCTCTTATTGCGCCACAGCGGTCTCCTACGCTTTCATGCTGCTATCCATGTTCGGCTGCATCGCCATGTACGTGCTGCCGCGCAAGATGCCCGAAAGGTTTGAGCAATCGCCTTTCAAGCTCAAGGGCTTCTGGCATCCGTTTTTCACGCTGGGCGGCGCGATTCTATTCGCCGTATTGATACTATGGGGATTCATCTCGGGTTATATTACTGACCCGTCTTCCGGATGGCAGCCGGCGCTGGCCCTGGTCGTGCTGGTTATCACCGGCTTCCTCTATTACTACCTGCGCAGGTGGCAGTTGCACAGGCGCGGCATCTCCATCGAGGACAAGCTGAATAAGGTGCAGGAATACTAAACCACATCCGTCAGGCTTTAGCGGTAACAGGGTAAATTAGAACTGTTTAGCAAAAGAATCCCGGACCGCTTCATAGCTAGGTACTTGACACCGGCAGGGACTGACAGACGGCGTCATACGAGGTCAAATAATAGAGCGGGGCCTTCCGGCCCCGCTCTTTATATTTTCCCAAACAATGCGGTCAGTGACGAAGCTTCCGTCCCCTCGAAGTGAGCCTATCTGTCGCAAAATAATAGACTATTAGGTCTTGCCTGTAGCGCCTTTATTTCACATAATGACTTGTTGCATGGGAAAATGAATCGTTCAGTGCAGTGAAAAACCATAAGCGCCAAACGGAAGGAGAGTGACATGCGGAGCCTTATTGTTGAGGATGAATTTACCAGCAGGATGCAGATCAAATACTTCCTGGAGGAATACGGCCACTGTGATATCGCTGTGAACGGCCTTGAAGCAGTTGAAGCCTATAAGATGGCTAATGACGCAAAAAAACCTTACGACCTGATCTGCCTTGATATCAACCTTCCCGAAAAAAACGGCCACCAGGTATTGGAAGAGATCCGCAAGATGGAGGAGGAAACGGGAAAATCCCCTGCTAATCCCGTAAAAATTTTCATGACTACGGCCATGGATAGTATGCGAAATGTGATCGACGCTTATTATGGCTTATGTGATGAATATTTGACCAAGCCTATTGAGAAAGAAAAACTGGTCGCTAAACTCAGGGAGCATAAACTCATAAGATAGGAATGAGAACAACATGAGGAGCCTTATTGTCGAGGATGAATTTACCAGCATGATGCAGATCAAGTACTTCCTGGAGGAATACGGCCGCTGTGATATCGCTATGAACGGCGCCGAAGCGATCGAAGCCTACAGTACGGCTATGGTTGCAAAACAACCCTACGACCTCATCTGCCTTGATATCAGGCTTCCCAAAAAAGATGGCCATCAAGTATTGAAGGAGATTCGCAGGATCGAGGGGGAAAATGGCCGGTCTTCTGCCGGGGCCGCAAAGATTTTCATGACAACGGTATTGACGGACATGAGGATTGCTTCTTCCTACGGAGTAAATGTGTGCGACGAGTATTTGGCCAAGCCAATTGAGAAGGAGAAGCTGGTCGAGAAACTCAGGTTGCATAAACTCATAAGATAGGCGGCAGGCTTAGGCAACAGGCTCATATTGAAACCCTCTGATAGATGGTGCCCATGAATAATAAAATCTTAACCAAGCCCTTGGAACCGGATACCTGCCCGGTCAGCGGCCTGCCTGTCACGCGTAAACCTGAATGGACAGATCAGACATTTGGCACAGATTATTACAGCATTAGCATAACGGTAATAGGAACGAATATCATCTATTCGAAGGTACGGGGATATACGCACCTGCCTGCTACTAAAGGCTATATCACGCTCCTGGAAAAAGTGGTTGCCTGCGCATTGGCGGAAGGCGAAAAGTACATTCTCATCGAAGATTACAGCTACCACAGCGGGGCATCGAACAGGGCCAAGAACCACTTTATCAATTACCACAGGCACAACGGCCGGCTTTTGGGCATCATATTCTGCACAAAATCGACGATCTTCAAGATCATGATTGGCATGGGAAAAGGTATTGCGCGGCCCGGATTTCCCGTGGAGACGGTCGACGCCTACGAACCGGCTATCAGGCTGGCCGTACAATGGCAGCAAAATCAATCACGCGGCCGTGCGGGTGTGGACAGATACGCCGCGACTCCCCAATCGCATATAGTAACAACAAAAGCAGGCCGGCCTGCCGCGAAATGCCCCGTTAGCGGGCTCCCGCTGACCGCTCCCGCGGAGTGGGCCGGGATCGACCTGGGCGAAGGCTATTCTGTCTCCTTCAGGTTGATCGGTGACAAGATATTGCAGACCCTACCCGCCGGAAACTCAGGCAAAAACGGTATGAGACAGCTGTTTGAAAAACGCGGAGAATTTTTGGCTAGCATGGGCCTGATGGAGCGTAGCTACGTTGAAATCAAGGACTACAGCGCACAGACCGGCAGGCCATCCAAAGAGGGGCGGATGCAGTTCACCGCAGGCATGGTCAGGGAAAGGGACGCGGGCAACCTGCTGGGCTTCTGGGGATACGGGGCTTCGCGATACGTAAGGTGGGGTATTAATGTCGGGATAAGATTGGAAAGGACGACTTTCCCCATAGCCATAGTAAATAGCTACGAAGAAGCTGTAAGAAACGCTGTAAATACACTGAACGGCAAGCATGCCCTTACCGGGCAAACCGGGTATAAGCGTGTTGCCCGTGATGAATGGCAGGTTGAACTTGACGGCTTCGCAACGAGATTCGAGACGATCGGTGACGACATCATCTACAACGTGACCTCCGGGAAGATGAGGAAAGAACACGTGGATGTTTTTTTCCAGCTGTACAGGAAGGTGTTAAACGGGATGAAACTTCCAGACGGCCATTACTTCAGAATAATCAACTGGAAGGACCTGCGGGGCACTACGTGGGTAGCGAGGCTACGTTACACAGAGGGACTAAACGATCTTAATCGTGACTTCAAATGCGCCATGGCGGCCGGATTCGGAATAAATAAATTCATGCGGTCCGTGACCATGGTAAGCAGGCCCTTCGTTGCCTTTCCGATGGTGGTTGCAGCTAACTTTGAAGGGGCGCTGGGCGCCATCGAAAAGAAGAAGGAGGAGCTGAAGGCACAGGCTGGCCGTGCGCAGGTACTCAGCAAAGACGTTGAGGAAAATAGCCTGACTGCATCAGCGGGACCGGTTACCCGCTTTGATAACAGGCAGGACCGGCCATCCGCCGGGGCAGACTGGAAAATCGAGTTGGACGGCATTTCATGCAGCTGGCAACTGATAGGGGAGGATACACTGCTTTACACTGCCAAAGGAAACATGCGAGCAAATCATGTGGAAAGCCTTTTCGAACTGTATGAAAGGGCAATCAACGAGTCCGGGTTGGCTGAGAAGGGATACTTTTACCAGATTGCTGATTGGAGAGCGCTGGGCCCGGGCAGCCAGCGGTCAAGAAAACTCTTTATCGAAAGGTTCAAGCAAACAAATCGTAAGTATCCATGCAGGCTATATGTCATTTTCGGCCTCAGCAAGATTTTACGCACAGTAGTAATGTTAATGGGACAGTTCTTCCCTGTGCGGATTATGGTAGCCAAAAGCTTTGAAGACGCTGTTGCTATCATCGCTAAACAAAGGGTAACTAAAGCGGCGCCCGATAGCAATAAAGAGGGTAAAACGCCGGGACTTAGCGGCGGGGACGAACAGCAATCTATTGAGAAACTGCTCAAGTTCATGGGGGAGATCAACTGGGATTTGGAAGGTACAGATTCAAAGGAGCAGGATATCCCCCTGTCCCACCCGTTCAGGCCCCTCTTCGAAGCTGTAGCGCTTATTAAAGAGGACTTCGACGTCCTGCTTAAGGAAAAGGACGCCGCCGAGCAGATTATCGCGGGACAGAATAAATTCAACAGGCTGCGTGCGGAAATCTGGAAGCTGGCTGCGCAAAAGTACATCGATGAAGATGTGCTTATTCAGCAACTGCTCAATGAGATCGGCCCGGTTTTTAATGTGAGCAGGGTCTGCTTCCTCAAGTTAAAAAACGCCGATGATGCCTCTGATTTGACCTGCGATATGGAGTGGTGCAATGCCGGTATCAAACCAACCAAAGGCAATAAAGAGCCGGGGTTCCTGATAAAGCATTTCGTTGACAAAGATTTGATTAACATTACGCAACAAAGCGCACTTGAGATGATACCGGGTCCGCTCAGGGCAATTGCCAGGCCGGTATTAGCAGCGATGGCGGCCATTGAGGATTTGGAATCGACGTCTTTGCTGGCCTACAGGGTCGACGGTAAAACCCGGGGCTGGTTTTCCTTTGATGTTTGCCGCAGCCAGAAAGACAAACCAGCGATAACCGGAGAGATGATCAAGATCGCCCAGGAGGCAGTATCGATTGTTTCAAATAATGTGGCGCAAAAACGCGCCGAGGAACAGGTGGTGGAGGCGTATGTCGGCATGGAACACGCGGTATTGGAACGCACGGTGGAGCTGAAGTCATCGCAGGAGCTGGCGGAAAAGGCCAACCGGGCCAAAGGCGATTTCCTGACCAATATGAGCCATGAAATACGCACTCCCCTGAACGGCATCATGGGTTTCGCCCAGATTATCGCCAGGTCGAAGGATGTCAATCAGCGTGAAAGAAAGCAGGCTGAGCAGATAACCGCTGAATGCGCAAAACTCCTGGAGCTCATCAATCAGCTCCTCGACCTGGCCAAGATAGAGGCCGGCAAGATGGAGATTGACGCGCAGAATTTTTCCTTACAGGCGCTGATGGGCGATATAATATCAGCTTTCAATGCCCTGGCCGCGGAGAAAAATATCGATTTTACGGTCTCTGTTCACCCGGAAGTCCCCGACGCCTTAACCGGAGATGAGATGCGCTTGCGCCAGGTGCTGATAAATCTCATCGGCAACGCCGTAAAATTTACCCGCGAGGGCAGCGTATCTGTCTCAATTAACCGCAGTGAAGAAATCGGCAACCGGGTAAAAATTATCTTCAGGGTCATCGATACCGGCATTGGCATATCGAAAGAGAAATTGGGCCTCATCTTCGAAAGTTTCACTCAAGCCGACAGCGCGACAACCCGTGAATACGGGGGAAGCGGACTGGGCACAACCATCTGCAGGCAGCTTGTCGAACTGATGGGAGGGGAGATAGGCGTAGAAAGCGAAATGGGCAAGGGTTCGACATTCTGGTTTACACTGCCCTTTGAAAAAGCGTCATCGGCAAAGGCCGAAAAAGCGGCGGAGCAAAGCGCAGCGCCGCCAGCCTCACTTAACCACGCCAGGGTCCTGGTTGTGGAGGATTATCCCACCAACCAGGAGGTGGCAAAATATCTTATCGAAAGCGCTGAGGGCGTTGTATCTATCGCTGAAAACGGGCAGGTTGCGCTGGAGATGTTTAAGGAAGGTGGCTTCGATATTATCCTGATGGATGTGCAGATGCCTAAAATGGACGGGTATGAAGCCACGCGGGAGATCAGAAAATTACCCGGGGGCGCCAGTATACCGATCATCGGCATGACCGCCAATGTCTTTGAAAAGGACAGGCAGGCCTGCCTTGCCGCCGGCATGGACGACTTTATCCCCAAACCGCTGGAACTGGGACGCTTTATCAGCACCGTTGCACGCTGGTTGGCCCCGGCGGGTATGTCGGGTCAGGCGCCGGCACAAAAAACAGCGGACAGCGACGCGCCAACCTGTCAGGCGGATAGCCAGAATATGCCGGTCGATGTTGAGGCTTATGTAAAGCGCATGGGCGGCAACAGGGACATCGCGGATACCATCATCAAAGGGTTCATTAAGCAGATCCCCGTCCAGTTGCACAATATCGCAGAGGCAATCAAGAGCGGTGATATAGAAACAGTCGACCGCGAAGCCCATTCCATAAAGGGTGGCGCCCTGAATGTCTTTGCCAACGATATGATGCTGGTTGCTAAAGCTCTGGAAATGCAGGCTAAGTCGGGCGATCTGGGGAAAGCCCTTCAACTCCTGGAAAAAATCAGGCAAGAGTATGAGCGGCTGGTTGAATTTGAAGGGGGCTTCAAGAGCTAATATAAGTGCAGTACACGCACATTCATCGCATTTTACAACTATAGATTTACATAAATATATTTTTAACAAAAATGGCATCTGCTAAATCGTTCGTGAAAGGTTCAGCAGCGCGGCACCACCAGACCATCAACGCTTAACACCAAGCTCCTCTCTCCTTTATTTCAGTTATGCAGAATTCTACAGATATTTGCAATTTTATAGAGAAATTTATAAGCTTTTAAGCCGCAGCATTTTTAAACCGTTGGCATAATGCCAAAAAAGGGAGCTATCTTGAAGCAGGCAGATTTAATCAGCATAAGTGAAGCGAGCCAGATGCTGGGGGTCAATGAGGCCACGCTGCGCCAGTGGACGGACGATGGTAAGCTCAAGGCTTTCGTGACCCCCGGGGGCCACCGTCGCTACTCAAAATCTGACCTGAAGAAATTCACCGGGTTAAGCCAGAAGGTGCTGGGAATCAAAGACCTGGTGGTCGAACTGGAAGACACGACCAACCGGCACCGTGAAATTGCGCGCAGCTTTATCAGCGGCGCTTCACACTCTGTCAAACCGGATGAGGCTCACCAGCGGCAACTGTCCGACCTGGGCCGCCGCCTGCTCAACCTCATCACCAGGTATGTAAGTGAACCTGCACACAGGGAGGAGACACTGGACCTGGCCCGTGAGGTCGGGGACGGCTTCGGCAGCGTGCTGGCCGAGCTGGAATTGCCGCTTACCGCTTCAGTAGAGGCATTCCTCAGGCACCGCGCCACCATCATGCAGGCAGCCACCAACCTGATGGGCAAAAGGGAGTCCTACGGGGGACACATCGCAGAATCCATACCCCTGGCCAACCACTTTCTCGATGAGACGTTAGTGTCTATGATAGCCTCACACCAGGCGTATTCAACCTCGCATAAGGAGGGCAACAGCGCATGATATCTGTCTCACGCCTGCTCTGCGGCACGGTCCGCCCGGGTGACAGCCTTCGCTACCGGGAGACGGCACCCGGCACAGGCCAAGAGGCTGCGGCCACGCCCGGGCCAGTGGTCGTCTGGAACTGCACCCGGCAGTGCAACCTGCACTGCATACATTGCTACGCAAGCGCTACTAAGCAGGACTCCAATGGTCAGATGGACACGGCTATGGGCTTGAAATTCATCAATGACCTGGCGGAATTCAAGGCGCCTGTTATCCTCTTTTCGGGCGGTGAGCCGCTGCTGAGGAATGACCTGTTTGAGCTGGCCGGCTTCGCCTCAAGCCGCGGGTTGCGTATTGCGCTGTCCACCAACGGCACTCTCATCGACGCTAAGACAGCGGGCCGGATCGAAAGGACCGGATTTGCCGAGGTGGGCATCAGTCTCGACGGATTGGAGCCTACTAACGACCATTTCCGCGGCAAAAAGGGCGCCTACGGGGAGGCGCTGCGTGGTATCCGCAATTGCATAGCCCAGGGCATACGCGTTTCCCTGCGCCTGACCATTACCGCGCATAACCACGGCGATATCCCCGCTATCTTTGACCTGGTCGAAGCAGAAGGCATCGATAGGGTCTGCTTCTACCACCTGGCTTATTCAGGGCGGGGGGACGGCCTGCGCGGGCAGGATGTCACACATGCCCAGTCACGGCACGCCGTAGATACTATCTGTGAACGAACACTGGATATGCACAGGCGCGGCCTGCCAAAGGAGGTATTGACCGTGGGGAACCACGCGGATGGAGTATATCTTTACCTGCACATGCTGCAGCAGGACCCGGAACGCGCCGTTAAAATGCTGGATTTACTCAGGCTGAACGGGGGCAACAACTCAGGCCTCAGGATAGGCGCCGTTGACGACCGCGGGAACGTTCATCCCGACCAGTTCTGGCAAAACCACACCTTAGGCAACGTGACGCAGCGCAAATTCGGCGAGATCTGGAGCGACACTTCACAGCCGCTGCTGCAGGGATTGAAAAACCGTAAGCATTTGCTCAAGGGACGCTGCTCCCGCTGCCAATTCCTCGATATATGTAACGGCAACCTGCGGGTGCGCGCCGAAGCGGTATACGGTGATACCTGGGCAGAGGACCCCGCCTGCTACCTCAACGACCAGGAGATCGGAGCGTAGCATGTCATCCGGCACACCAACCACGATCATTCAACCCAAATTGCAGCTCGTGGCCTGGGAGGTCACCCGGAGCTGCAATTTATTCTGCGCCCACTGCCGGGCCTCAGCCCATAGCGGCCGATACGAGGGAGAATTAGACACCCAGGATTGCTACGGCGTCATCGACCAGATACTCGAGGTGGGAAAACCGGTGCTTATCCTGACCGGCGGCGAGCCCCTTGTCCGCGAGGACATATTTTCCATCGCCGGATATGCGGTGCATAAAGGCCTGCGCGTGGTTATGGGCAGCAACGGGACACTGATTTCCGGGAAAATAGCGGCAAAAATGAAGGGTATCCCTTTATCGCGTGTTTCGGTCAGCCTTGATTTTCCCACTGCTGAACTGCAGGACAAATTCCGCGGGCAGCCGGGCGCCTATAGGGCCGCACTGGCCGGCATCGAGAATCTGCGCCGCGCAGATATCGAGGTGCAGGTCAACTGCACCCTGACCAAATTGAATATTGCCTTTCTCGATGACCTCATCAAATTCGCTCTCAGCGCCGGGGCCGTTGCCTTCCACCCGTTCTTCCTGGTGCCCACCGGAAGAGGTAAAGGGCTTGAATCTGAGGCGCTTTCCGCTCAAGAATATGAGGAGGCACTCAACTGGATATATGATAAACAACTTGAACTGGGGGACAGCATTTTCTTCAAACCGACCGATGCCCCGCACTATTTACGGGTGATGAAACAGCGTCAGAAGCCGGAAGGGCGGGCGCCCCTGCATGAAACTTCAATGCCCGGGCGCCACGGCACAATGCATGCCCTTACCCGCGGGTGCCTGGCCGGTAGCGGATTCTGTTTCATATCTCACGTGGGAAAGGTGCAGGGCTGCGGCTATCTTGAAGTAGAAGCCGGGGATTTGAAAAAGCAGCCTTTCTCACAGGTTTGGGCTGATTCACCGTTGTTTGCAAAGCTAAGGGATCTTGCCAACCTCAAGGGCAAATGCGGTATCTGCGGATATAAGAGGATATGCGGGGGCTGCCGGGCGCGTGCCTTTGAAAGCACCGGGGATTATCTTGAGGCCGAGCCTTACTGCCTCCACCAACCAGCGGTAAAGGAGGGAGATTTATCCCATGCTTAGCACCGGGATCGATCATAACGACCGCGAGTTGCTCAGCCTGCTGCAAACAGGGTTCCCGCTAACCAGGGAGCCGTACGTTGACCTGGGCCTGAAATTAGCTATCACCGCTGAGCGGGTAATCGATCACATCCGCAACCTCAAAGCTAAAAAAATCGTACGCCTGATCAGCCCTGTGCTGGAGGCGAGAAAGCTCGGCTACCAGTCCACTCTGGTGGCCATGAAAATAACGGGTAACCGGATAGAGAGGGCGGAGCAATTTCTCACCAGCCATGAGGGCGTAAGCCACGGTTATGAACGCGAGCACGACTTTAATATCTGGATTACGCTTTCCCTCCCGCATAAAGCTGATCTGCAGTCTGAGCTTCAAATCCTGTCATCTCACAGCGGCGCTGAAGCCATTATTACACTGCCGGCACTCAAGGTATTCAAGCTGCGCACTAATTTCGGCCTGGATGAAGATAGCCCGGCGGAGGCTGATATCACAGCCGGGTCAACCCTTCCACAAATGGCTGACCTTTCCACCACCGACAGGCTAATAATCAACGCCTTGCAGCATGACCTGCCTTTGACAGCCGACCCCTTTGCACCCCTGGCAAAGGGGCTTGATATGAGTATCGATACGCTGCTGCAACATTGTCATTCCCTGTCGCAAAGGGGCATTATCCGGCGCTACGGAGCGTCGATTAACCATTACAACGCCGGTTACAGGGCTAATGCCCTGACCTGCTGGATTGTTCCACCCGGTCAAGTGAATAGCCTGGGGCACAAAGTGGCATCTTTCCGACAGGTGAGCCATTGCTATGAGAGAAAACCCGCCCCACCCTGGCGCTACAACCTTTTCGCCATGATACACAGCCCATCCAAAACAGGCTGCCGGCAGATAGCCGATAAAATATCTGCTGATAGCGGCCTTAGCGGTCACGCGGTGCTATTCAGCACCAAAGAATTTAAGAAAACAAGGATTACATACCGGGTATAAGCATTGCCTATGAATCCATACTATCCGATCTTTCTTAACCTCGACGGCAGAAAATGCGTGGTGGCCGGGGGAGGGCCGGTGGCGCTGCGCAAGGTGGCTGCATTGCTGGAACGCCATGCTGATGTCACCGTGATCAGCCCCCGCCTGTGCGCCGGGCTGGGTAAACTGGCCTGCGATGGCAAAATCCGGATTATCCACCGGCACTACCGGGCGG
Source organism: uncultured Dehalococcoidia bacterium (assembly GCA_903929005.1). GTDB lineage: Bacteria > Chloroflexota > Dehalococcoidia > GIF9 > UBA5629 > CAIMUM01. The sequence continues at coordinate 22,806 of CAIYTC010000061.1, forward strand.
GCGACCTGAAAGGCGCATTTATAGCCGTCGTGGCTACCAGCAATCAGGCTATTAATCTCAAGGCGGCTGAAGAAGCTAAAAATAAAAAGATACTGGTCAACGTGGCCGATAATCCCAGGCAGTCCGACTTCATAGTTCCATCAATTGTGAGCCGGGGAAGCTTTGCCATAGCCATCTCAACCGGCGGTAAAAGCCCTGCCCTGGCCAAGAAAATCCGCACCAGGCTGGAAATTGAATTCGGGACGGAGTACGCTGCCCTGGCCCTCTTGATCGAGGAAGTCCGCCATGAGATTAAAAAGCGGCGTATTAAGGTCAGCAGCCATACCTGGCAGGAGGCCATTGACCTGGATTCAATGATCGAGATGATCAAGCAAGGCCAACCCGAAAAAGCCAGGGACAACCTGCTGCAAAAACTGCAAAGGCGGCACAGTTAACAGCCCGGATGGATAGCTCGCATGCAGCTTAGCTTAGCAGGAATCAATCACCGCACGGCGCCTGTCGCCGTCCGTGAAAAGGTTGCCATCAGCGCTGACAGGCTGCACGATTCTTTGGCCGTTCTGCACCGCTACGTCCCGCACGGCATCATCCTGTCCACCTGCAACCGCAGCGAGATTTATGCCGCCGGCAGCCGGAATGATGACGTTAGTAAAGCCTGTATAGAGTTCCTCAAGGATACTACGCACCTGGCGGACGACGGACTCTGCCAGCATATCTACATCCTTAGCGGCAGGGATCTTGTAAAGCATCTTTTCGAGGTCACCTGCGGGCTTGATTCCATGGTTATCGGCGAGTATGAGGTCCTGGGCCAGGTCAGGCAATCGCTGGAGGCTGCAGAAAAAGCAGGCATGGTCAATTTGCCCCTTCGCCATATTTTCCAGAGCGCCATCCGCAGCGGACGACGTGCCCGTGAAGAAACGGGTATCAGCAAGAACGCACTCTCAATCAGCTCTATTGCCGTAAACAAGGCCCTCGACATCATACCGGATATCAGCAACGCCAAAATTATTATAATCGGGGCAGGAGAAGCAGGCAGGCTGGCCGTCAAAGTTGCCGGCAGCAGGGGGGCATCAAAGATAGTTGTTGTCAGCAGAACGGAAGAGCGGGCAGTGAGCTTAACCGCGGAATTGGGAGGACGGCCGGCCAGTCCCGAGCAATTAACGCAGGAGCTGTGCGACGCTAATATCGTTATCACCTGCGCCGCGTCGCCGCACCCGGTATTACGTGTTAAACAGGTAAGCGAAGCCATGCGAAAGCGGCCCGGGTGGCCCATGATTGTCCTGGATATAGCCATGCCCAGGAATGTCGAACCCGCCATCCAGGAAATAGACAACGTCCACCTGTATAATATCGATGACCTCAATGACATTGCCAACGGCCACCGCCAGCAACGGGAAAGGGAGATTTCAACTGTTGAGAAGATAATAGGGGAAGAAGTGGATATGCTGATGAAATGGTGGCAATTTTACCGGGTCAGGCCGGTTATCAAATCTATTATGGCCAAGGCCGAGAAAATTCGCTCAACTCAATATAACAGGTCTTTAAGAAAACTGCCGTCGCTCTCCGTTGAAGAGCGGCTTTCCATTGACCTGCTGACCAGGTCCATTGTAGATAAGCTACTGAGAGATCCAATTATGTACCTGAGGTCCGCCAAGGGAACAGACCATAGCGAGTTTATCAGCCGGCTGTATAGCCTGGATAATGACGGAGATCATGAGAAATAAAATAATCATTGGTTCCAGGGGCAGCCAGCTCGCCCTGATCCAGGCCGCGTCGGTAGCTGCGCAGCTAAAAACAGCCAGTCCCAAACTCCATATTGAGATCCGTAAAATAGTGACGGAAGGTGACCGCAACCGCAGCGTTAGCATCGATGAAGCCGGGGATACCGGCATCTTTGTTAAAGCGCTTGAGGATGCGCTGCTGGACGGCGGCATAGACATAGCTGTTCACAGCCTTAAAGACCTGCCCACTGCCCTTCCCCAAGGTTTATGCCTGTTAGCGGCAACGCAGAGGCTGGATCCACGCGACGCATTGGTCTCATGTGTGCCCTTACTTGAGCTGAAGCCGGGTAACCGGATAGGAACAGGCAGCCTGCGGCGTTCAGTCCAGCTTAAAAACCTGCGGAACGATCTTGAGGTTTGCAGCATACGGGGAAACGTCGATAGCCGTCTGCGCAAAGTGGCCTCGGGCGAATTCGACGGCATCATTATTGCCGCTGCTGCCATGCTGCGGCTGGGCTGGGCTGCCAGGATTACGGAATATCTGCCGCTGAACTCCTTCCTGCCCTGCGTAGGGCAGGGGGCACTGGCTATAGAATCCAGGAGCGGCGACCCTGAGATAGATGACTTGACCGCGGCGCTGAACCACCTCCCCACCTGGCAGGCCATAACCGCCGAGCGCGCTTTCCTGCACAGCGTGGGTGGGGGGTGCCGCGCCCCTATAGCGGCGCTGGCTACAATTGATAATAAGTCGCTTAAGCTGACGGCCATGGTTTCCGACAGGGAGGGCAAAAAGATGATAAAAGACTCGACAGAAAGCAGGCTATCTGACCCGCAACAAACCGGCATCAATCTGGCCCGTAAAATGCTCAATGACGGCGCTGCTGAAATTCTGAAGGAAATGCGCCGCCCATGAAGAAGGGAAAGGTGTACCTGATCGGGGCAGGTCCCGGTGACCCGGGGTTGATAACTTTGAAGGCCCTTGAATGCCTTGCCCGGGCGGACGTAGTTATCTATGACCACCTGGTCAGCAGCAGTATCCTCGCTTACGCGCCACCGCAGGCCGAGAAAATCTACGCCGGCAAATCAGCCAAAATGCACTTCGCCGAACAGGACGGGATAAACAAGCTGCTGGTGGAGAAGGCCAGGCAGGGCAAGATTGTAGGCAGGCTCAAAGGTGGCGACCCCTTCGTCCTGGGAAGGGGCGGTGAAGAAGCTGAAGCCCTGCGGGAAAATGGGATCACCTTCGAGATCGTGCCCGGCATTACGTCGGCGGTCGCTGTGCCCGCTTATGCCGGCATACCGGTCACGCACCGCGGACTCTCGTCTTCTGTTGCCGTCATAACCGGCCATGAAGACCCCTCCAAGAAAAGTTCAAGCATAAGGTGGGATAAGCTTGCCACAGCTACCGATACGCTGGTTATCCTCATGGGCAGGCAAAACCTGCCGCAGATTACTGCTAAGCTGATCGAGCATGGCAGGAAGCCAGAAACACCCGTGGCCGTAATTAAGGACGGCACGCTTCCCACTCAGGTCACCCTGACAGGCACTCTTGAGGATATCAGCCTAAAGGTAAAGAAAATGGGACTTGAGGCGCCGGCAGTCATAGTTATCGGGGAGGTGGTGAAATTACGCGATAAGCTGCGCTGGTTCGATAATCTTCCACTCTTCGGCAAGCGTATATTGGTTACCCGTGCCAGCCGCCAGGCTGGCAGCTTCGAACGTCTCCTCGTTCAACGCGGGGCATGGCCCGTGCTTCTCCCGGTCATTGAGATAAAGCCATTGGCCAGTAACGTGAGATTAGATACCGCTATAAAAAGAATCGGGCATTACAACTGGATAGCCTTCACCAGCGTTAACGGCGTGGAGTTCTTTTTCGACCGTTTGCGTGACCTCGGGCTGGATTCCCGTGCCCTGACCGGCCTTAAAATCAGCGCCATCGGGCCGGCCACAGGCAAAGCCCTGCACAAATTCGGCATCAGGGCAGATTACCTGCCCAAAACCTATACAGGCCGTGGCTTCGTCTGCGGGCTGCAGAAACAGGGCGTCGGCGGGCAAAGGTTCCTGCTGCCGCGCGCTGATATAGCCGATGCTGAAATTACACGTGGCCTGAAAAAACTGGGTGCACAGGTAGATGAAATCGCAGTTTACCGCACCACTCGCCCGGGTTACAGCCCCTCTGAGACGAAAGAGATGTTACTGCGAGGTAACATAGACGTAATCACCTTTACCAGCTCGTCGACCGTTACCAACCTGGTATCACGTCTGAGCAGCAGCCAAATAGCCCGTCTTTCAGCTAAAATAGCCTGCATCGGGCCCAAGACGGCCGGCACCGCTGTAAAAACGGGGCTGAAGGTGGATATAATAGCTAAGGAACAGACCATGTCAGGATTAGCAGAAGCGATAGAAAACTACTTCAGAAAGGAGGCTTAAATGCCGTCATTTCCGGAATTGCGTTTGCGCCGTTTAAGGAAGAGCGAAACACTCAGGTCGCTGGTAAGGGAAACACGGGTTGATGTGTCCGACCTCGTCTACCCCCTTTTCATTATCGAAGGCAGGGGCATTAAAAAGCAGATCGACTCTATGCCCGGAATATACCAATTATCTGTCGATAAGCTGGCCCGAGAAGCCGCTGAGTTAACCGGCCTCAAGATACCGGCGGTGCTGCTTTTCGGCGTTGTAAGCGATAAAGACGAAACCGGAACAGCCGCTTATAATCCCAGGGGTGTCGTGCAGCAGGCCATCCGTGCCATCAAGAAGGCTGCACCCGGGATGCTGGTGATAACCGATATCTGCCTGTGCGAATACACCAGCCACGGGCACTGCGGCCTGATCGAAGACGGAGACGTCGACAACGATAAAACGCTGCGGCTGCTGGCAAAAATGTCCCTGTCTCATAGCGATGCGGGAGCAGACATGGTCGCCCCCTCCGACATGATGGATGGCCGGGTGCGGGCCATCCGGCAGGAGCTGGACGGCAACGGTTTCAGCCATATCCCCATCCTTGCTTATGCAGCCAAGTACGCATCTGCTTTCTATGGACCATTCAGGGAGGCGGCCGGGTCAGCGCCCCGGTTCGGCAACCGCAAGTCCTACCAGATGGACCCTCCCAACGCGCGTGAAGCGCTCAGGGAGATAGAGCAGGATATCGAGGAGGGCGCTGATATCGTCATGGTCAAGCCGGCACTCTCATATTTGGACGTAATCAGGCGGGTGCGTGATACCTTCAATTACCCGCTGGCAGCCTATAACGTCAGCGGTGAATACGCCATGGTCAAGGCAGCCGCGCGGCAGGGTTGGCTGGATGAAAAACGCGTTGTGCTGGAGATACTCACTTCCATCAAAAGGGCAGGGGCTGACATCATCATCAGCTACCATGCTAAGGAAGCCGCTGAATGGCTGGGGGAATCAGTATAAGCCGCTATGAAAGAGCCGCACAAGTCAGGCCAACTTTTTAAAGAGGCGCAGCGCTACCTGCCGGGCGGTGTGGACAGCCCGGTGAGGGCCTTTAAGGCCGTAGGAGGTACGCCCCGCTTCATCGTCAAAGGCAAAGGGTCAAGGATTTACGATGCCGATGGGAACGGCTATGTGGACTACGTAGGTTCCTGGGGGCCACTCATCCTCGGGCATGCCCGCAGGGAAATAACATCCTCGTTAAAACAGGCTGTTATGCGGGGAACCAGCTTCGGTGCAGCCACAGAGCTTGAAACCCGCCTGGCCAGGATCATCTGCGCAGCCATGCCGTCCCTGCAGATGCTGCGTTTCGTCAGTTCCGGCACTGAAGCTACCATGACTGCCATCCGGCTGGCGCGGGCCTTCACCGGGAGGGACAGGATCGTTAAATTCGCCGGCTGTTACCACGGGCATTCAGACGGCCTGTTGGTCAGCGCAGGTTCGGGCATGGCCACGCTTGGCATCCCCGATTCGCCCGGCATTCTCAGGCAGGTCGCCCAAAACACGCTGGTGGCGCCTTATAACGATGTTGAATCCGTGCAGCATATCTTTGATAAATACCCCGCTCAGATCGCGGCCGTCATCATTGAGCCTGTAGCCGCTAATATGGGCGTAGTCCATCCGGCCAGGGGTTTTCTCTCCAACCTGCGTAAACTAACTAAAAAGTACGGCGTGCTGCTGATTTTCGACGAGGTCATCACCGGCTTTCGCGTGTCTTATGGAGGCGCCCAACAGTTATACGGCATCAATCCTGACCTGACCTGCCTGGGCAAGATCATCGGCGGTGGCCTGCCCGTGGGCGCGTACGGCGGCCGGCGCGAGATTATGCAGATGGTCGCTCCCTGCGGGAAGGTCTATCAGGCCGGCACGCTCTCTGGCAACCCTTTGGCCATGACCGCCGGCATCGAAACGCTCAATATCCTGAGTAACCCTCAAATCTACCGTCAGCTTGAAGAAAGGACGGCGGCCCTGCAGGATGGCATAGCTGAGGAGGCTTGCAAAGCCCGCCTGCCGCTCAACATATCACGCGCCGCTTCCCTGCTGACCGTATTTTTCACTGAAGCGGAGGTTACGGACTACGAGTCAGCCTGCAAGTCTGATAGCGCCCTTTTCGCGCGCTTCTTCCGTGGGCTGCTGAATAATGGCGTCTACTGGCCGCCATCGCAGTTTGAGGCGGCTTTCGTTTCCCTAGCGCACAGCCCTCAGGACATACAGTCTACTATCCGGGCCATGGGCAGAGCCTTTAAAAGCCTGTGAGCATATTGTTATAAAACCAGTGATGTCTTTGCGAGGAGCGCAGCGACGAAGCAAGCTCATGGCATTACGTCACTAACCATGAGATTGCTTCACTTCGTTCGCAGTGACATTTTTGCGCCGGCACTGACAGTTCCGTAAAAGTACCTATTTAATCGCGATAGCCTCGATTTTAAGCTGGAAATTGCCGGGCACCTCTTTCACAGCCACGCATGTCCTGGCCGGGGGATCCTCGGGGAAATACCTGGCATAAACCGCGTTCAGTTTCTGAAAATCCGCCATATCCTTCATGAAGATTGTCACTTTAACCACCCTGGCCAGGCTGCTGCCCACCGATTCCAGCAGCCTTTTCATATTCTCCAGGACAAGTTCAGTGGCCTTATCGATATCGTCCATGATTATCAGCCCTTTTTCTATATCCATGGGATCCATGCCGGTGATAAAGAGGAAACCTCCGGCCTCTATCATATGAGAATAGGCTCCGCCTTTAATGAGGAAATCAACATCTATAGCCTTTTTATTCAAGTCCGTCGCCTCCCTTTAATTTAGTATGCAAATATTACAGGATATGTTACTATCATATCATGCCGAAATACAACCAGACAGAGGAAAAGATAATCACAACCGCCCTGCAGCTTTTCATGGCGCACGGTATAAAAAAGACAACTGTAGAAGACGTATCGGCGCGCTGCGGGTTGACCCGTGCTACGGTTTACCGCTATTTTTCCGCTAAGAAATACCTGGTTAAGGTCAGCATCATGCACATGGTGGACGTGATTAATGAAGCGCTGGCCGACCTTGATAAACACCGTGATTACGATACTGAGAAATCGGCTGAACGCATAAAACAGGCTGTCTCTATACTGCCCCGCGGCGACCTGCCTGCCCGCATCAACGAGCTAAAACAGCTTTACCCCGACATTTTCGCCGAATACCAGATAGCCCGCCTGGCCTCAATCCGCGATATCTATAAGCGTGTCTTTAATGCTGCCAGGAGGGATGGCCTGATACTTCCTTCACAAACCGACTGGAACCTGGTGCAGACCATTCTTTCAGAGGCAACGTTATATATTGCAGAAAGCCCTTTGGTGCTGTCCCACGGCATGGCGGTCGGCAAGATCTATGCTACCGTCCTGGATATCATGCTTTACGGAATCGTCGGCAGCCGCAAGAAATAGCGCCCTGCCGCGCGCTTGGCTTTGTTAGTTCCTGCCGGCCCCCTGTCCCGATACCCTTCGCCTTATTAGCGGGCGCTGCACCCTGGCAGGCGCAATTTCAGGCGCCGGCGCAGAGTAATTAAATCCTTTCAGCGTGCGTCGTTCCAGCGGAGCTTTGAGAACGGTCTCTATTTCGCGCACCACGGCAGCATCGGCGCTCGTTACAAAAGTCAGCGCATCCCCTCTCTGGTCAATACGCCCTGTGCGGCCAATGCGGTGCGTATAGGCATCGGTATTCTCGGGCATGTCGAAGTTGATAACATGTGAAATACTGAGCACGTCTAAGCCGCGGGCCGCTATATCCGTTGCCACCAGGATTTTAATGGATTCGTCGCGGAAATCATCCAGCGCAGCCTGGCGCCTGTTCTGTGCAAGATCGCCATGCAATGCGGTGGCTTTGAAACCTTCCCTTTTCAGTTGCATGGCCAAACGGTCGGCACGGTGCTTGGTGCGTGTAAAGACCAGCACCGAATCCGTATCGTAACAGCGTAAAATTGCGATGATAAGCTGTGTTTTCAGGTGCTGCTTGACCGGGTATAGGGTGTGTGACACTGAAGCTACCGGCGCAGAGTGCCCGATCTGTACTGTGACCGGGTTATGCAATGTTTCCTGCACCAATCGGCGTATATCTGCCGGCATGGTAGCCGAGAAAAGCAACGTCTGGTGTGGCTTGATCAGGCATTTCAAGATGCTCTTAATGTCAGGCAGGAAGCCCATGTCGAACATACGGTCTGCTTCGTCAATTACCAGCACTTCCAGGTGAGATAAATCTATGGTGCTCTTCCACAGGTGGTCGAGCAGGCGTCCCGGGCAGGCCACAACCACTTCGACCCCGCTGCGCAGCCTGCGAATTTGCTGATCCATGCTGACGCCGCCGTAAACGGAAATGCTCTTCAAACCGGTTTTTTGTCCCAGTTCATCAATCGCCTCGCAGGTCTGCTCGGCCAGTTCACGCGTGGGAGAAATGATGGCCGCACCGATGCGACCCCTGGGCAGTTTCAAAAGGTGTTGCATCAGCGGCAGCACAAAAGCGGCGGTTTTACCCGTGCCCGTCTGCGCCAGGCCGATGATATCACGGCCCTGCATAATCGGGGGGATGGCTTGCACCTGGATCGGAGTGGGCGTGGTATAACCAAGCGCCTTAACACCGGCCATAATGCTCGGATCGAGATTAAACTCTTCGAAATTCAATGGATGACCTCACAAATCAATAATCTAGCCGGGGTTTGGGCCATCCAAGGCTTGAGATAAAACTGAAAGGATTATAAGAAGCTTGTAATAACCTAAACTTGAACTATTCAACTTATTATACACAAATATTGACAAATACTACAAATAATACTAAATTGGACTTGCCGCAAGCGCAGATAAAATTCGTTTCTGCAGCGCAGTTGTCACAGTCGTGGGAGGTGATCATGCCAAAAGAAGAATCCCTGACAAAGAATGAGCTTCTCGAAGAATTGGCGCAGCTTCGCGAGCAGGTCCGGCAATTGAAGGTAATCGAGACCGATTTTAAAATCCTCGAGCAGGAATTAAGGTGCTCTGAACTTCAATTCAGGCGTCTTTTCGAGGATGCTCAGCACGGGATAGTAATCCTGGATGGGGATACCGGCCAGGTCAGGAACGCTAACCGGCACATCCTCGATATGCTGGGATATTCCAGCGAGGAGTTCGTGGGAACGAACCTGTGGGAGATTGAGGCCTTTATTGATGCCGAGAAAAGCCAGGCAGTTTCGCGCGAGCTAAAAGATAAAAACCATATCCACTATGCAGATTTCCCGCTGGAAACCAGGAACGGGCGCAGGTTGGACGTTGAGATTGAATCAAATGTATGTTCTGTCAATAATAACAGGATTGTCTATTGCCACATCCGTGACATTTCTGAGCGCAAGCGTTTAGATAAGGAAATCAGGTTGATCGCCACGCATGACACCATGACAGGCCTGCCCAACAGGTCGCTATTCCTCGACCGCGCCCGTATAGCTTTGTTGCAGGCGCAGCGCAGAAACAAAAAGGTTGCCATCATATCCCTGGATATGGACAAATTCAGCGCGGTTAATGAGACCCTGGGTAATTTAGTGGGCGATAAGCTGCTGAAGGCCTTTGCTGAGCGGCTGGCCAAGTCGTTGCGCAAGAGCGATACGGTTGCCCGTGTAGGCGGCCATGAATTTGCGCTGGCGCTGCCGGACATTGACCATGTAGATCATATTACTATCATTGCAGAGAAACTCGTGGAGGCCTTCCGCCATCAGTTCATTATCAACGGCCGCAGGGTTATTGTCACAATCAGCATCGGTGTTTCAGTCTATCCGGACGACGGTAAAGATATAGAGACCCTGTTAAATTCTGCCGACAAGTCTCTGTACTTCGTGCGCGCCAACGGCTGTAACAACTATCAGATGTCCCGTACTTGATGTCCCCGCTAACCCGCTATTCTGACGGTTCGGCCCGGCCCTATAAGGTCATAACACTGCCTGTGATGAATACCAAAGATTCTAAAGGGGCTCGTAGTAGCGCCAATATAAAGCATTAGGCTATTATGTTGTATGTCCAATCAAAGAACCTATCCGCTGAAGCCCCTTAAATGGTATAGGGACCTGGCCACCAGGGAGGGGCGGCTTGCAGCTAAAGCATTTCTGGTGGAAGGCAGCCGGGCTATCGGGCAGATAATCAGCAATAATCCCAGGGAATTGATAGAAATTTTATCCACCCGGGAACTGTCTCCCCTGTATAACAACTATACCGGGCGCTTTGTGACAGATAGCCAGTTACGCTCGATTTGCTCAACCAGGACACCTCAGGAAACCGTCGCTGTCGTCCGCCTGCCCATGGACGCGTACTCTGACCGCCTGCCGGACAACAGCGGCGCTAAAATCCTGTTGCTCGAAGATATTCAAGACCCAGGCAATGTGGGCACACTCATCCGCACTGCCGTGGCCTTCGGTTTTTCCGGCGTCATCCTGACAGAAAAATGCGCCGACCCCCTGTCTCCAAAATGTGTCCAATCCACCGCTGGCACGGTGTTATCTTTATGGATCAGGAGAACTTCCCATTACCTGGAACTTGTGGAGACACTGAAACGCAACGGATACCTGCTTGTTGCAGCGGACCTTGCCGGTGAAGAAGAGCCATCTGTTCTTCAAAAACAGGCTAAGCTGCTGCTGGCGCTTGGGAACGAGGCAGCCGGCCTATCGGAATCACTACTGGAAGCGTCCAACTGCAGGTTAAGAATTCCCCTCATTCGGGAAAAAGCAGAATCACTGAATGTAGCCGCTTGCGGTGCCATCTGCATGTACCTGAGTTGTCCTAAATGCTGAGCCCGGGGAGGGATACTGGGCCGGGGCCAGGTGAATTGACGGCAGGCACTAAATTTTATGCATGGGTCGAGGAGGAATACGGAATGAAAAAGACCGTTTACAATGTGGCCGGGCAGGCAATCCGCCTTATTACCTGACTGGATGGTGGACCATTACTGATCTGGAAGTTAATTAACCATTCGCGCTGATGGATAGCAGGGCAGAGGGTTCGGGATCTGTCCTGAATGGATACTTTTTTAGCTTCATGGTGGGAGACACTGGACGGTTCCCGAACTTTTCTTTGAAAAGAAACAGCTTATTCCGGAACTCCTGCAACAGGTAATTTCTTATCAAACTTAACGACGTCTAAGTTGAAATCGCCTGGTTTTCATGGCAAGCAGTCTCTTCAAGATTTACACTTGGGCGAGCGTAGCTCCAACACCTACCGGGTACCAGTTCTGCCGATATGCTATTACTGACAATCTAACGGTTATAATCCGTCAGATCTGAGACACGCTCCGGACAAGACCCGGCGTTGACGAAGCTATCTGGCGATGTTAAACTTGAATTATATTAGGGAGGATGCCAATGGGATACCAAAGTATACTGGATGAAATACTGGTCAAGGTAGCTGAAATGCCTTTAGAGGATCAAGACCTGCTTGTTGAGCTCATAAGCAACAGATACAAGGAAAAAAGGCGGGAGGATATCCTGGCAAATGCTCAGCAAACATTCGAGGAGTATAAAAAAGGCCTAACCTCTGAAGGAACTTCATCCGATCTTTTTCGAGAATTGGAGGCATGATCAACCTTGTTTGGGGTAGCAGCTTTAAAAAGGCTTACAAGAGGGTTGGGGTTGCAAGTCCTTATTTGAAGCCCAAAATCACTCAGGCGCTGGAAACCTTTACTGATAATCCTCAGCATCCTTCCTTGAGAACACATAAGCTCAGCGGTCAATTGAGAGGACTGTGGGCTTTCGTTGTGGCTTATGATTGCCGGGTAGTGTTCCAGTTTTTGGATGAGCGAAATGTCCTGCTAATTGATATCGGTAAGCATGATGAGGTTTATTAGGCTTCTTACTACCGTTACGA
>CAIYTC010000062.1 GCA_903929005.1 uncultured Dehalococcoidia bacterium
CAACACCTGCGTGGTCTATGACCGCATACGCGAAAACGTGCGCAGGGGTATAAGCAAGGATTTCGCGGTGACGGTAAATGCGAGCATAGTGGAGACCATCGCCCGCTGCATCAATACCAGCCTGACGGTTATTCTGACCTGCCTGGCCCTGATACTCTTTGGAGGAGTAACCATACAGCAGTTCATCATGGCTCTATTGGTTGGTGTAGTGGTGGGCATTTACGACTCCATTTTCGTGGCCGGCCCACTGCTTGTGCTGTGGGACAGGGGCATGAAGACTGAAGCGAAGGCTGCCTGATAAATGAAAAAGGACTTAGCTGGATAATAAGGGGGATTTATGGACAGGAATCTTTTTATAGGGATATGGGCGTTGCTCATGGTACCTATGGCCACCTTTTTAGGGATTGCCGGCATGATACTTGGAGTAGCCGTTATCCTGCTTCTGGGCATGGGTTCAAAAGAAGGTTAACCATACACTAACGAGAATTAACAATGCGGGGTTAAAGGCCCCGCATTTTTTTACATATTGAGGGTTCAATCCACTATTTTGTGGATCCTGCGGATCATCTTCAGAAAACCATCGAAGTCCTTAGGGGAATAAGCCATCGGTGGTGTCCCCAACGGATCGAGCACCTCTGCATTTCCCAGCAGGATCTCAAAGGTCGCAGCAACGGAGTAGGCAAGGGCAACACGGTGGTAACCGCCTTCCAGCGTATATACCAGCCTGTTAGGGCATATCTCGTCTGAGATAGCCTTGATAACCCTGGCCATCCTGGCGAAGCCCAGGGTGGATACATTCATATTGGATATTGTGTCCTGCCAGTGGGCATCGTAGCCGGCTGATATCAGCATAAGCTCAGGCTGGAAACGCTTTGCCACCGGTATAAGTATCTCGTTGAAAACCTGTAAATATTCCTTGTCTCCCAGGTCTGCTTCCAGGGGGACATTCACGTTGTAACCTTCCCCGGCTTGCTGTCCGGTTTCCTCAGCGGCGCCTGTGAACGGGTACCACGGGTATTCGTGGGTGGAGAAATACATAACCTGTGAATCGGTATAAAAAGCCTCCTGTGTTCCATTGCCGTGATGGACGTCGAAATCGATGATGAGGACTCGTTTGATAGCGTAATTGCCCAGGGCAAACCTGGCTGCGATGGCGACATTGTTAAAGAGGCAGAAGCCCATCTGGTGGGAGTGTACAGCGTGGTGGCCCGGCGGCCTGACCAGCGCAAAGGCATTGTCCACATTCTTATTCATTACCCGGTCAACGGCTGTAATCAACCCGCCGGCCGCGCACAGCGCGGCATCCCATGAACCCGGGGAAGCGTAAGTATCGGGATCGAGCCAGCCGCCGCCGCTGTCAATTTCCGCTTTCAAACTCCGGATATATTCCCGGTCGTGCACGGCGGCTATTTCGTCGATGGTGGCGGGGCGCGGCGGGATAAGGGTGAGATGTTCCTTTATCTTGGTCTTCTCCAGTATGGTATTGATGGCAGTCAGGCGGTC
>CAIYTC010000063.1 GCA_903929005.1 uncultured Dehalococcoidia bacterium
AGAAGAAGCTTCTGCCAGGAGATGACGCCGCCGTTTTCAAGAAAAGCCGTCTTATTTGCGGGGTCTATCTTATTTACTTTCTGGCCGGATAGGAGTTCGATCCTGTTTTCGACATAAAAACCGGCTGAGCGGAACAGCATTGTTTCCAGGATACGCCGGTGGGAAAGGTATTCGGAGATAAGTGGGCGCGAGTAAGCCGGGTACGGTTCGTCAGACACAACCAATAGTCTGCCCGCGGGGTCATATTCCCTGATAGCTTCAGCCGCGCCGGTGCCGCCGGCGGAGTTGCCGATAACCATATATTTAGTCTTGAGCTTATTTTCGTTTTCCATGTGCCATCCCTCAAGAGCAGGCTATTTTTAGAAAGTTGGAGTATATCTTCAGCCCGGTTTCGCCGCTTTTTTCCGGGTGGAACTGAGTAGCGAAAAGGTTGTCCTTGATTAGCATAGAACAAAACTCGATGCCGTATTCCGTTACCCCGGCTACAACCGAGCGATCAAGCGGATGGGCATAGTAGCTGTGCACAAAATAGAAATTAGTATTATCGGGTATATCGGTAAAGATGGGGTGAGCAGTGACCTGTTTAACCTGGTTCCAGCCCATGTGGGGGATCTTTAACCCGGCGGGCAGCTTGCTGACCTTGCCGGGGATAATGTCCAGGCATTTATGGTCGCCGCCTTCCTCTGTGCGGGTGAGCAGCACCTGCAGGCCGACGCAGATGGCAAAGAGCGGCTTTCTCAGTTCAACCAGTTTTCTAACGGCAGCGTCCATGCCGGTGGCGGCCAGGCTTTTCATTGTATCAGCGGCCGCGCCGACGCCGGGCAGGAAGACAGCGTCCGCTTTGAGCACGTCAGATACGGCATTGGTTACCAGGGGCCGATAGCCCAGCTTTTTCAGGGCGTTGACCACACTGCCGAGGTTGCCGGCGCCGTAATCGATAACGGCAATCATCTTTGAATCCTTGCTCATCGTTTTTCCCTGAAGGGCCTAAATTCTGGACTTTTCAAGATCATTTTCTTCGACCACCATCAATGCTTCGTTGGGGCAATTGGCGACGCAGGCCGGCATGTCACGGTCCGGGCAGAAATCGCATTTGGCCACGATCTGTTTCCCCTGGTCCCTGGCGATGGCGCCGTGCGGACAGGCCAAGATGCAGGTCCAGCACCCCATGCATTTATCCTGATCAACTTTTACCAGGCCTGTAACAGAGTCTTTCTGCATGGCGCCAGTAAGGCAGGAATAGACGCACCACGGTTCAGCGCAATGCCTGCACTGCAAAGAAAATGCCACTTCTGCCTTCCTCTCGATGCGAACGCGTGGCACTGGTTTCGGCATCTCGCGCTTGTGCGCCTTTATAACGTCTTTAGACCTGGAATGCTCGGTGACACAATATACCTTGCAAAGCCCACAACCTATGCAGGCATCTTCATTCAGATAGATCCTTTTTAGCACATCTCTTACCTTAGTTAAATAACGGATTACGGATACCTATTGCCGTAATTATGACATTTTGAGGTTACCTTGTCAATGTAGCTTTGTTCACAGGTTTCAGGGCTTGTATACTGGAGTGAAAGTCAGGTTCAATTTTACAACCATGCTTAAAAAGAATATACTAATAAAAGTCTTTAAACCAGTCCAGTGAGGCTGGAAAGGAGAAAATAATTGCACATTAGCATGCCCTGGGATTCCAGCCCGGGGCTATTTTTTTACCTCTTGCCAATCCGGCGCAGGGGGTTTTTTCTTTGAAAGAACGTTATGAATAGTAAAGCTATACTTGTTCTGGAAGACGGTACTGTTTACGGAGGCGATGCTTTTGGCGCTGAAGCAACTGCTTTCGGTGAAATTATCTTTATCACGAGCATGACCGGTTACCAGGAAATGCTCACAGACCCATCTTTTGCCGGTCAAATCGTGGCGCCGACTTATCCGCTGATAGGGAATTACGGAATCAACCGTGATGATGTTGAATCCTCAAAAATACAGGTCCGGGGTTTTGTGGTCAGGGAGTATTGTCCTGTTCCCAGTAACCGGCGGAGCACAGGGACCGTGGATGAATACCTGAAAGCGAGCCATGTTCCCGGACTCAGTGGTATCGATACACGCAGCTTAACAAGACACATACGTTCAACGGGTGTCATGATGGGCATATTAACATCAGAGTTGACGACGGAAGAAGCCCTGGCGGAGTTGAAGCATATGCCTTCCTATGGGAATACCGATTTCGTCCATGAGGTGTCTATAAAAGAGCCCTTCCCCTGGCCCTTCAGCCACGAGCAACCGCAGCATACGTATAATATAGTAATCGTTGATATGGGCTTAAGGTTTAATATAGCCCGCATACTCAGCCGGTTAGGCTGCCGGGTGACTGTCGTCCCCTGCACCCTTTCAGCCCGGGACATACTCGCTATTAAACCGGATGGTATAGTTCTTTCGCCCGGCCCTGGTAATCCTGCCCTACTGGATTACGTCATTGAAAACGTCAAAGAGCTACTGGGTAAAAAACCGATATTGGGAATATGCCTGGGTCACCAACTTATAGGCCGGGCTTTGGGCGCGGATACCTTCAAACTCAAATTTGGGCACAGGGGGGCTAACCATCCTGTCTGCGATCTGGCAACGGATAAGGTCAGCATCACCGCACAGAATCATGGCTACGCTATAGATGAGGATACCTTGAAAGGAGGACTGGAAGTCAGCCATATAAACTTGAATGATGGCACTATCGAAGGGCTCAAACACAGGGCTATGCCGGTTATTTCAATTCAGTACCATGCGGAAGGCTCGCCCGGTCCGCAGGATAACACTTATATATTTGACAGGTTCTTACGGATGGTTAGAGAGGAAACGAAAACATAAATGTCAAAGATCTCCAAGGTGCTGGTCATAGGGTCGGGCCCTATCGTAATAGGCCAGGCGGCTGAATTTGATTATGCCGGTACCCAGGCATGCAAATCACTTCGGGAAGAGGGGATAACTACGGTGCTGGTTAACTCGAACCCCGCGACTATAATGACCGATGAAGGGATAGCCGATATTGTGTACATTGAACCCCTGACGGTGGACGTATTAGAACGGATAATTGAACGGGAGCGTCCCGATGGACTGTTGCCCACCCTTGGCGGTCAAACCGGCCTTAACCTGGCCGTTGAACTTGCCGACGCGGGAATATTAGATAAATATAATGTCCGCATGTTAGGCACCCCGTTAGAAACGATCAA
>CAIYTC010000064.1 GCA_903929005.1 uncultured Dehalococcoidia bacterium
AATGACATTTTTGGGCGAACTCCTCGCAACTCTGTCATTGCGGTGAGCCGAAGCTGCGAGCCGAAGCTGTGGCAGGAAGCGAAGCAATCTCATCGTCAGTGACGTAATGCCATGTGATTGGCTCAGATGTCTATCCCCATCAGCTTCCTGAAGAAATGCGGGTCCGGCACAAGCATAGTCTGAAGTTTTGGAAGGTTCATTCCCCTCATATTTCCGGGACCTTTGGAATTGGGAGGAGTCCCTCCGGCAGATTTATCTGGCTTTTCCTCCAGCTTGTTTACCAGGTTCATGATAAGTTGCTTGGTTTCTTCATCCATGGTTTTGTTCTCCTTTTTTCTTAGCGTATTTCGAATCCATTCAATGGGGGTAAAGCGTGCCTTTATCGCGGCCATCAGCATAGATATCGGCTTTCTTGAACCCGATGGGCTCGTTGTTCCTGCGGTTGATACGCCGCAGGACGCTGTCCACCTCTTCCGCGGTAAACTTGTAGCCCTTCTTCTTGTCATACAGGCTTTTATGCTGTATAACCAGTCCGTAGATCACTTCCTGTACCTGTGCCGGCGTGCAGCCTTCGGTCATGCAGACGACGTGGTCCTGGACTGCCTGGTCAAGCGGTATCCTCCTGCTCAGGTTATGCACGATCTCACGGCGCAAGTCTTTATCGGGCGGGCGCATGGTGATGACGCGGTCGAAGCGCGACGGCCGCTGAATGAGGGCGTCGTCCAGAGCTTCGGCATAATTGGTGGTGGCGATGGTGACGACCTGGTTGCATTCTTTCACGCCGTCCAGGACATCCAGCAGTTCGTTGAGAGCATCGCCGCGGGAGTTTGACCCGTCCCGGCATTCCCCGATCAGGTCGATGTCCTCTAAAAAGACAATGCTGGGCTTGAGGTCGCCGGCAATTTCGTAGAGTTGCCGGATATATCGTGGATTTGTCAGCAGCGCCGGGTCCGCGGCCAGGCAGGTGACGCCGGGGCTGTTGCTCATGAGCACTTTAGAGATGAGCGTTTTGCCGGTGCCGGGTTTGCCCGCCAGTATCAACCCGCGCTTGCTCGGTATCCCGTACCTGGCAAGTTCCTTGCTCCTCTTAAGGAAACCCACCGTGTTAGCCATCAGTTCCTCTTTGAGCTCCGGGGCCAGGGACAGGTCATCCCACCGTTTAGTTGCGGGTTCAAGGAACTCCAGATCACCGGCAAACTTCAGTTTTTGTCCCCTATAGAGTTGGAGTTTTTTTACCGTTTTGTCGATGTCGGCGGCGAACTGTTTGATCTCTTTTTTGAAGCCGGCCGGCCCTTCCACGGCTATCCAGGCGCGTTCCCCGTGGCGGGTGAACTTGATGCGTACCGACAGCCGGATGTCCCCGCGCCTGAGCAGCAGCCGGCCCATCGACAGCACGTTCACGTGCCGGCCCGGCCCGATGTTGACCTCGTTGTAATCCGGCTTGGAGTCTTTATATAGGCCCAGCACCCTGACCACCTTCCATTTTTCACTTTTCAGGTAGGCCTTCAGCGCCAGTGCCAGCAGGTTCTCGTAATAGTGCTGCACCACCACAGGGACTTCGAATATTTTGCCGCCGCCGAGAAACTTCTCCGCCGTGTCCACCTCTTTTAACCGCGGCTGCATAAGCCTGGACAGGGACATGTTTTTTTCAGGGTCAACCTCGTCGTCCTCATCCTCATCCTCGTCGATGCCTTCAATCACGTTGTATATTTCATCTCGGGAAATGGCCATGCTGTTCGCCTCCTTTTTTTAAAGATTGAAGTAATAATCTATACCAGTGTCAGGGCGACTATGTGTCAATAGATTCAGTGCCGGAGCGGGCGCACCTGAAGGAACGCCCCTACGGAAGATAAACTCTATGTATCTAAATACTAAATCCTAAACAAATTCAAAACTTCAATGATCAAATACCGGACATTTTCATTTTGATATTTGATATTGTTTAGAGTTTAGAAATTAGAATTTAGTATTTAGCCAGCCGGAGCGGGCGCACCTGAAGGAACGCCCCTACGGGAACGCCCCTACGGGTATCCGTGTCTGTGGTATAATTCTCCCCGGACGCCGTTCACAGGTGAGGTGAGATATGAGGGAAAACAAGAGAGACAGGCTGGCACGGTTGAGCAAGGTGGAGCACCTGCTCTACCAGTGTCCGGCGGGTTTGCCGATCGAGTCAATAGCCGATAAATGCGATGTAAGTACGCGGACCACGCGGCGTGACCTGGAAGCCCTCGCAGCTATCGGGGTTCCGATATGGGAGGCGGGGATAACGCGCGGGATTGAGCCGGGATACTTTTTGCCGCCGATTTCCTTTACGCTGCCTGAGGCGATGACGATATTTATGGCGGCGAGGCTGCTGCTGGCTTATAGCAATACTTATAACCCGAATATAAACTCCACCTTTGTAAAGCTGAATTCGGCTGTCCCGCCGCCGCTCAGGGACCAGGTGGCTACGACGATAGCCTGGATGCAGAAGCTTAACAAAGACGACCGTTTCCGCCGCATCATGGACACGCTGGCCCATGCCTGGATCAACGGGCGCAAGGTGAGGATCTGGTACCAGGCGCTGGGGCGGACAGAGGCCAGGGACAGGGTCATCGAGCCCTATTTTATCCAGCCGGCGGCGCTCGAGCGCGCCAATTATGTGATTGCCTACTGCAACCAAGCTAATAAGTTGCTCACCTTCAAAGCTGAACGCATCACGAATATCGAATTACTCGAGGAGCGATATTCTATTCCGGCGGATTTCGATGCCAATGAGCACTTCGGGTCAGCCTGGGGTATAGCGGTCTATGGCAAGCCGCAGATAATAAAGATCAGATTTAACAGGGTGGTCAGCAGGATAGCGCAGGAGACCAGGTGGCACCCATCGCAGGTTGTGAAAATGCAGCCGGACGGCTCGGCCATGGTGGCCTTCAAGTTACCGGTAACCGAGGAATTTATTGCCTTTGTGATGTGGTGGGGTGAAAAGGCCGAGGTGCTGCAGCCCCAGAGCCTGCGCCAGGAAATCGCCGGAATTGCGCAACAAATGGTTAAGGCGTACGGACGTTTAAAGTAATACCAGACATATTTCTAAATGAATGCGTTAAACGTAGTCAAAGCCGGGGGTCAAAGTGCAGGTCGGGATCAAAGTACTGTTGCTATGACGGCGTCCCCGTATCACCACAATGAAGACAACAAAAAGGAGGTTTCACTGAATGGCAGTTAAAACCGGCAAGCAATATACAGACAGCCTGAGAGTAATAAAAAGAAATTCTTACATCCTGGGGCAGAAGGTCGATGACATAGTCGACCACCCCATGAACCGGCCGGCTGTGAACGCCATAGCCGAGAGCTACGAAATCGCAAATATCAACGAGATGAAGGCCTTTGCAGCCCCGTTTTCCAGGCTGTGCAACGGGCCTGTCAACAGGTACAACGCGCTCAGCGAGAGCGTCGATGACATGCTGGCCCGCGGCGAGATGGAGCGGACGGTGGGCTACAGGACGGCAGTCGGGTGCCCCCGCTCAACCGGGTATGATGCCATCAACGCCGTTTACAGCATTGCATACGAGGTGGACCAGAAATATAAAACGCCGTATCTGGAACGGTTCACGCGGTGGCTCAGGCGGGTCCAGGAAAATGACCTGGCCATCGGCGGCGCCATGACCGACGTTAAGGGCGACCGGGAGAAGAGGCCTTCGCAACAGGCCGATCCCGACATGTACCTGCACATAGTAGAGAGAAAGCCGTCCGGCGTGGTGGTAAGGGGCGCCAAGGCCCACCAGACCGGCGCGCTCAACTGTCACGAGCACCTGGTAATGCCCACCCGCGGCATGAACGAGGCTGAGAAGGATTATGCCATCTGCTTTTCGGTACCGGTAGACGTGCCGGGCCTTTACCATATTTACGGGCGCCAGCCCTCCGACACCCGCAAGCTGGAACCCGGGGCATCCATCGACCTGGGCAACAGCCGCTTCGGCGGTTGCGAAACACTGATGGTTTTTGATGATGTCTTTGTTCCCTGGGAGCAGGTGTACCTCTGCGGTGAAAACGAGTACAGCTGGCCGCTGGTGAACCGTTTCGCCATCGGCCACCGGGCATCCTACGGGCTGGCAGGCGGCGGCGTAGGCGATGTCGCCATAGGGCTGGTCGTAGCCATGGCGGAGGCCAACGGGGTTGCACATGACAAGATAATCTGGGACAAGATAGCCGACCTTATTATCTGCTGCCAGACCCTCTACGGCCTGGGGCTGTCCGCCATGCTGAAAGGCAAAGCCACGGCGTCGGGCATCTATTTCCCCGATTACGTGCTGGGTGGTGTGGCCAAGTATAACGCCACCATGCTGCCCTTCCAGATGCTGCGCATTATGCAGGATATCTGCGGCGGGCTGGTGGCTACCATGCCCGGCGAAGCAGACCTGCGTCACGAGGTGGTCGGCAAATACATTGAGAAATATCTCCGCGGCGCAGCACAGGCGCCGACCGAGCACCGCATGCGGCTGGTGCGGTTGATTGAGTGCATGTCACTGGGGCCGCTGTCGGCTGACCTGCTGACTATGGGACTGCACGGCGCGGGCTCGCCTTACCCGCAGAAAATGATGATTCTGAATGACTATGCGGAAAGGATACCCGGGCTGCGAGACCTGGCGCTTTACCATGCCGGCATTATAGATAGAATAAGCTGAAGCTTTTATTAGAGCAGAGGAGAAGGGCAATGACGGAGAATATCGCAGGCCTTTTCATGGGGCAGGTTGAGATCAATAAAGGGCAAACTGCGCTCAGGCGTAAAAAAGATGGCAATTATGTTGACATAAAGTGGGAAATTTACGGGCGCAACGTCCGTAAGTTGGCCTGCTCGTTGATAAATCTTGGACTTAAGGAGGGTGACAGGGTAGCCATATTCAGTTACAACTGCCCCGAGTGGGCATACATGGACCTGGCCGCTCTCTCGCTGCGGGCTGTGGTCATACCCATTTACTTCAAAAGCAATGCCCTGCAGGTCGAATTTATCCTCAGGGACTCAAAGGCCAGCCTGATCATGGCGGGGGATGAGTCCCAGTTGGCAACAATAAACTCGATAAGGGACCGGTTGCCTGATCTGAAAAATGTTATATACGCGGGTGAGAAAGTGCCCGGTAACGATATGGTGGCGCTGACCGTGAGCTCCCTGCTGGCCGGAGATGCCGGTAAAGCTGAGGCGGCTGAGTTGGAAAGGAGGATCGGGGAGATCTTGTCTGACGATATCGCCACGCTGATCTATACGTCCGGCACGACGGGAGAGCCCAAGGGCGTCATGCTCAGCCATAAAAATCTCCTGGCCAATGTCAGGTCAGACCTGACCGCCGTATCCATGGGCCAAGGCGACGTAGGCCTTTCCTTTTTGCCCACCAGCCATGTGCTGGACAGGGTGGTGGTCCATTATATGAATATTGTGATCGGCGGGACCATAGCCTACGCCGGAAGCATGGAGAGCGTCCTCGAGGATATCCAGCTGGTCAGGCCGACCGCCATGTGCGGTGTGCCCAGGATGTTCGAGAAGATCTACAGCGGGATATTCGACCGTATTAACAGTGGCCCCGGCCTGCAGAAAAAGCTATTCCACTGGGCGGTGGGTACGGGCAGTGCCGTGGTCACCAGGCGGGCAGAGAAAAAGCCGGTCAACCTTTGGCTGAAACTGAATTATGCCCTGGCCGATGCGCTGATCTTTGTTAAAATCCGCAAGCTGTTTGGCGGCAGGATGAAGCTTTTCGCGTCGGGCGGCGCGCACCTTCAGGAGGAGATCGACATATTTTTCCGGGCCATCGGTATACCCATCATGCACGGCTACGGGCTGACCGAGGCTACCTGCACGGTCTCGCTCAATACGCGCACTGATTTCAAGCCAGGCACGCTTGGCCGGCCCGTGCCCGGCGTGAAAATCAGCACAGCCGGGGACGGAGAGATACTGGTAAGCGGGGACCTCGTCATGATGGGCTATTACAACAGGCCTGAAGACAACTCGGAGGCGCTTGAAGGCGGGTGGCTGCATACCGGTGACTTAGGTTATATCGATACGCAGGGCTACCTGGTGATGACGGACAGGAAAAAGGACATATTGGCGACATCCGGGGGCAAGAAAATATCGCCGCAGCGCCTTGAGACACTGCTGCGCGTCAGCCGCTTTATCGAGCAGGCGGTTATAATTGCCGAAAGGCGCCGGTTTGTCTCGGCCCTCATCGTGCCCGATTTTCTGCAGCTCAAGCAATTCTGCACGGGCGCCCGCATTGAATATACAGACCCGGATGATATAGTAAAGAAGCCGGAGATCAGCAAGCTTTACGAGGCGGAAGTGGATAAGGTCAACAGCAGGCTGGACAGCTTCGAGAAAATCAAGAGTTTCGTGCTGATGCCGCAGGAATT
Source organism: uncultured Dehalococcoidia bacterium (assembly GCA_903929005.1). Lineage (GTDB taxonomy): Bacteria > Chloroflexota > Dehalococcoidia > GIF9 > UBA5629 > CAIMUM01. The sequence continues at coordinate 6,379 of CAIYTC010000064.1, forward strand.
AACGGTGGAGGCAGGCGAGCTGACGTACACGTTGAAAGTCAAGAGGCGCGTGGTCGACGAGAAGTACAAGACCATTATTGATAAGATGTATGAGTAGTGAAACGTTAATTAGCATAACTATTGGGGTATTTTTAACCTGAAGCCGGCAGTGTTATAAACCTGGATTTCCCATAGCAAACTGATATTTAGGCGGGTTGCTGCTGGAAAAATAGTAATGAGAAAAAGGGATTCCAATGAATAGTATAAAGATTTTTCCCTATTGACCGCCAGATCGAATTTCTCCTGGGAGGGCTGTCAGCAGATGTGAAATAAATTGCAGAAGGAAAATATGCGGTAGAATCCGTTCACACTCAAACCTTTGTTCCGGGTAACGCGTCACTTTTTTGATATAGCTATTTTCAATATCCAGTACAGCAATGTAGTTCTTAATAAAGGGAGGTCATATTGGAGAAGTATATTAGTCCTGACAAGCTGATGACGATGAAAGATGCCGTTGAAAAATTTGTTCACAATGGAGATTCTTTCGTTTTTGCCAACTGCCTGACGGGCATGCCACTGGCAGCGGTACATGAAGTTATAAGATCCGGCAAGAAAGGAATGATGGTATTTCAGCAGGGCGGTATCGAGGAAATCGACCTGCTGGCGGAGGCGGGCACGGTAGACCGCATCGCGCTGGCGTACAACTTTAGAGCCGGAGGCAAAAGGATAATAACCCCCCTGGACCGGGCCATGAAAGAAAAACGGGTAAAGGTGGAGGAATTTACCAATTTTACGCTGTTGAGCATGATGAAGGCAGGGGCGATGGGATACCCGTTTATCCCGGTGCTTTCAGGTATAAGGGAGACCGACGTGGTAAAGCGCCATGGATTTTTCGGCGACAACAAATTTGCGGAAGTGGAGGACCCTTTTTCAAAGCAAAAAGTGCTGGTAGTAAAGGGACAAAACCCTGATTTCGCCTTGATGCACGTCCAGAGGGCAGACAGGGCCGGCAACGGCCAGCTCTGGGGAGCGATGATAAACAGCAAGTGGGCGGCATTGGCGTCTAAAAAGATAATCCTCACAACTGAGAAGATCGTTGATACAGCGGTCATACGGTCCTCACCGCACCTCACAATCGCGCCGGCGCACAAGGTGTGTGCAGTTGTCGAGTGCCCGTGGGGGGCGCATCCCTGTGAGCTGGCAGGCCACTATGATTACGACATTGTGTTTCGCGCTATGTACCTGGGTTCCAATGGAACAGCAGCGGGCATGAAGGGCTGGATGGACGAGTGGATTTACAACCTGCCGGACAGGGAAGCGTATATCAAGCACTATACAGACAAATTTGGAGCAGAACTGCTGGACAAACTGCGGGCCAAACCCTTCCTCAGCGCCCCGGCCGACTACGGCTTCACCTTCACACAGGAATGGGATGAAAACAACTATTCGACTAAATTTGGCATGACTATGGATCAATTCGTAAAGCACCTTGAGGAAAAAGGCGTACTGATCGAATCTGCAGGTGGAGAGAAATAAATGGGCATTAAATTTACTCTTGATGAGCTGATAGTATACCGCGCAGCCCAGGAAATAAAAGACCATGAAATGGTGGTTATCGGGCAGGGCCTTCCCATGGCGGCGGGCGTGCTGGCAGAGGCAACGCATGCCCCGAACATTGTGATCGTCACGGAAGCCGGGATTGTCGGATTAAAGCCGTTTAAAGTACCGATTCACGTAGCCGATACAAGCTGCACACGCGGCTACACATATGGCTGCGATATGGTCGACGTCTTCACAACTATACTCAACCATGAATATGTGGATGTTGCATTCCTGGGAGTGGGTCAAATAGACAGGTACGGCAATGTAAACAGCAGCTACATCGGTGACATGGATAATTTTGATATACGGCTGATGGGAGCTGGTGGAGCACCCGAGTTTGTAGGTTATGCCAAAAGGACAGTATTCACAATGCGCGGCGGCGAGTTTGTGGAGAAACTGGACTATTTCACATCTCCCGGATACATCCGCGGCGGCAACACACGCTATGAATCAGCCATGCCAGCCGGTAGCGGGCCTTCCATCTTAATAACACAGGCAGCGGTCTTTAAATTCGATCCGATCACCAAAGAGATGTACCTGGCCGGATTACATCCCGGAGTCACCGTGGAGCAGGTGAAAAAGGAAGTCCCCTGGAAATTAAAGGTGGCAGATAAACTGGAGATAACAGAGTTGCCAACTGAAGAAGCACTCGGGCTGATACGCAGGTATGCGCCCGAAATATCCATGGGGCGGAAACTTCAACTTGAAGCCCTGATCAACCAGGTCTTCAGGGTTCTATCCGGACCGCAGAATAAATAAACAGGTTATAAGGAGTATATGTGTATATGTACGATACACTCATAGTTGAAAAAGCCGGCGACGTGATGACCGTATCACTCAACCGGCCGCAGATAATGAATGCGCTCAATAATGAATTGATGCTGGAAATGCGTGATCTGCTGGGGAAACTTCGTTATGATCTCGAAACCAGGTTCGTTATATTTACAGGGGCGGGGAGAGTATTCTCTTCCGGCGTCGATTTTTCCCCTGCGTCAATGCAGGCAAGGTATTCCAACCCTGAACTGCCAAACGAGAGAATATGGCAGTGTTTCGGGCACGATTTCATGCGGGCGATGGAGAACCTCGAGCAGATCACGGTGGCAGCGGTCAACGGGGCAGCCATCGGCGGCGGTCTTTGCATTGCTATGAACTGTGATTTCAGGATCGCAGCAGAGAATGCGATCTTCGGCATACCCGAAGCCAATCTCGGCATCTTCTATACATGGGGAGCGACACCCCGCTTGACTGCTTTGATAGGCCCGGCCAAGGCCAAAGAGCTGATCATGACCTGCGATCCTATTGGCGCTCAGGAGGCCTGGCGGATAGGCCTGGTGAACAAGGTCGTTCCTGACGTTAAATTAATGGACTCCTGCAGGGAATTAGTGGCCAAACTTGCTGCCAAAGGCCCGCTGGCACTGCGAATCTGTAAGAAACAGGTCAATGCAGCATCGCTGGCCAAATTGAATGATCTGTACCCCCTGGAACCGGAAATCGTAGAAGCGATTATGCGTTCGGGGCAGGCGGAAGAAGGCGCCAGGGCATTCATGGAAAAAAGACAGCCGGTTTTTAAAGATTCGGCATTTAACCTTTCACCGGGGGATTAAGTGTCTAATAATGAGAGGGGCTTCGAATTGATTCGAAGCCCCCCTCGACTCAAAGGTCTCTGCAAGAGCGCTCCCCGGCTATAAGGAATTGTCCCTTCGAGTATTTCGTGACGTGAGGAAATTGAGCAACTTCATCAAGGGCGGACTGAACCCCTGTAACCGGATGTTTAGGGTTAGGAATACCCGCAGGGGCAAATCGACATCAGCAAAACGGGCACCTGGTAGCATGGGGCTATACAGTGCAGCCGCATTCCGGGCATTTTCATTTTGAATTAATAACAGGCTATTACCCTTAAAACAAACCGCCGTTATGTAACAACTCGCAGAATTTTTCAAAGGGCATGACCTCTACCGCCCCAAACCGGTAAGAGCGCTCGCCGGTATACACACCGATCAGCCTCTTCGCTTGCACTCCGCCTGCGGAAGCCAGCGAGAGCAAGGGCTTTTCCCAGGCACGGTTCCATTTATCGGCACGTTTGACCTCGACAGCTACTATGTGCGGAACTTTAGATGAGTTACGCCGAGATGTTTCGATGATAAAGTCCACCTCAACCCCGGCAGGCGTCCGGTAGTAATATACAGGCCTGTGTTTACGGCTGACCTCGTTATATATACGCAACTCGTGATAAACCAGGGTTTCCAGGGAGAACCCTTCCCAGGGGCGGTCGACCGGATCACGCAGCCAACCTGCGGCTGCGCGGGCGACACCGGGATCGAACCAGTAGAACTTGGGGTGGGCTGCTTCACGTACTTTTAAACCGGCCCGCCAGGATGGCAGGAAGTGTCCCAGCAGTGTATCCACAATTATAGAAAAGTATGTATCCACGGTGCTGCGGGCCACTGCGGCATCGCGGGCTATGTTCTGCATATTAACCACCTGGCCGTTGAACTGGCCGGCAATAGCCATGCAACGTATGAAGGGCGGCACATTGCGCAGCAGGCCTTCCTGCCTGATTTCCTCACGGATATGCGTGTCAAGATAGGCGGCGAGTATATCAGGCGCCTGTTCCGGTTTACGTTGAACCATGGGCAGCAAGCCCCATTCCAATGTGGAGGATAGATCAAAGGGTTTGCCCAATTCAGCAGCGGAGAAGCTCTCCATATTCAAAGTGATAGCGCGCCCGGCCAGCAGGTTAGCGCCCCCACGGCGCAGCTTGCGAGCCGAAGATCCGCAGAGAGCAAATCTCCAGTTGCGTGATTCTATTAACCTGTGTACCTCATCAAGCAGCGCGGGTATTTTCTGAATCTCATCCAGCACGATCCAGGCGCCATCCGCAAGATCATTGCCCATGGCCTCCAACCGGTGCGGGTCACGGGACAGCTCAAGAAATAGGGATGCATCCAGTAAATCCAGGTAGAGCGCATCAGGCAGAATATGCCTGAGCCAGGTGCTTTTACCCGTGCCACGGGGACCAAATAAAAAGAACGACACATCCGGACATTTGAGCAGCCTGCGTATATAAGGCCTGGCTATAAAACTCATACAAAATCATACCGATACTGTAATATTACAATGCATTATTACATTATCAATGTGAAATAGCAAGACCGACTTATTTCCAATAGCCAACTGTGACTGAGGCGGGTTGCTATGGCAAAATAGCCGCAAAAGCCGGCATGTTTAGCTTCATGGTAAAGAACTTGCTGGAGAGATGGTTTTGGGTATCAATGGATAAGGACGGTTCAGCAGGCCGGGAGGGCTTGGGAGGGGGCTTTGACAGGCGTGTGGCAAATGGACATCATCCTGACCATGGCTAATGATGGCCGGCAATCGCTTAGCGGGGAATTGAAATGAGGGATCACGGTTGAAGAATTTAAGCGGTACTATTATCTCTTCTTTGGTTCCGCCTTAGCGGGTGTCTTCGCTGCTGATTTCGTTTCTACTTGCTTCTTGGGCTTTTTCTCGTTCTTTCTTCCTTTGCTTCCCATGTCTGGCCTCCGTATTAAATTCGCTTTAATCAGCATTATAGCAGGTATGTCGGCGGCGCACGGCATTTAGGGGTTCAGTGCGGTTTTTTCTGAAATAATTTCCCATGGCAATAATAACTTTTACAAAGTGCCGGCCGGGTAGGATGTATTTTACACTTGCCAGTATTATCCTGATGAGAACAGGGGATTTCTATATTTAACACAATATCCAAGGTAGCCCCATGTTTTTTAAGAGTATTTACTTTACATTGCGTAAAATGGCTATCAATCCAACTATCAGGGGGGGCTTCACCGGCTACTATAGAACAACAAATTCCGGTGCATTCTTTACAAGTCCTCATTGATACTCACCATAAGCAGATATTGCTATAACCGGTATCGATAGGCCACGCATCGGTATATATTAATACTACGAAGTATCTTAGAATAAGCATTGAATAGTATATAGTATTAAGGGAAGAAGAAACTTATATCCAGGTCTCAGGTCTTTCCAAAATAAAACCGTCGGCTCTGGTAACCTTTTCATCTAATTGGTTTTTGGCAAAGTGCATTCTTCCGATGAAATATGAGGAATGGCCAGAATTGGCCAAATCCCTGGAATATCTATTTGGAGGGAATGCGACAACTATACGTTTTTGAGTATAAGCACTGCGTATTATCTCTATGGCAGGGACCAAGTCTGCATCCGCTGAGACTAATAGTGCAGTATCCAATTTGTCATTAACAGCATCAATTATCATCTGAGATGCTATGTTGACGTCAGTCATTTTTTCGCTTGGTATATTATGTGTAAATCCGCAATTATGACAAAGGTACGGCTCGCTATGATACTTACCCTCAATTATCCTTAATCCATTCAAGGTCTTTATCGCTTCAATGTACGTGGTCTGTCTCTGTTTTTTCGCAGCATCTCCTACTGTTATTCTGGCAGTGAAATATTTCGTTTCAACCAATTCTTGGTTGAACTTCAAAAGACTTGATGCCATCTTTTGCACATCAAGCCAAAGGTACCTGCGCCACCCTTTATCAACCAAACCATGATAAAGATTGAACCCGTCTATATATACAATGACCTTGTTCATAAGTTATTGAAAATAAATTCGGATTGACAATTGAAAAGTGCCATGCTATGATATGTAAAGTTCAACGCTAATGTGCGTAACATTAGCCCAACAACCCCCGGCCCCGGTTGGGGGTTGTTTCTATTCAGTATACTTTACGGACAGGGAAACAAAAAGGCCGCCTGCAGGCAGGCGGCCTTTTCTATTATGTACCCTGATTATTAGTACTCAGGCATCTGGGGCATAGGTGGTCCCATCTTGTCCTTTTCGGGTAAATCGCATACCAGCGCTTCGGTTGTCAGGATCATGGTGGCGATGCTGGCTGCGTTCTCGAGGGCGGTCCTGGTGACTTTAAGCGGGTCGATAATGCCTTTGCTGACCATGTCAACATATTCATTAGTGAGCGCATCATAACCGGTGCCCTTCTTGCTGCGCTTTACCTTATCGACGACCACGGAGCCTTCCTGGCCGGCATTGATGGCGATCCAGCGCAGGGGTTCTTCGACGGCTTTCTTGATGATATCAACGCCGGTCCTCTCGTCGCCTTCGGCTTTGACCTTGTCAAGTATCTGGACGGCATTGAGGACTGCCACGCCGCCGCCCGGCAGGATGCCTTCTTCAACGGCTGCGCGGGTGGCTGAGAGCGCGTCTTCAACCCGGTGTTTCTTCTCTTTAAGCTCTACCTCAGTGGCGGCGCCAACTTTGATGACGGCAACGCCGCCGGCCAGCTTGGCTAACCTTTCCTGGAGCTTCTCCTTGTCGTAGTCTGAGGTGGTCTCGTCTATCTGGGCCTTGATCTGCTTGATGCGGGCTTTGATAGCCGAGTCGGAGCCTTTGCCTTCGACGATGGTGGTGTTGTCCTTATCGGCAACCACTTTGCGGGCACGGCCGAGGTCGGCAACAACGGTGGAATCGAGCTTGCGGCCGATCTCTTCCGAGATGACTTTGCCGCCGGTCAGCAGGGCGATATCTTCAAGCATGGCCTTGCGCCTGTCGCCGAAGCCCGGGGCCTTGATGGCCAGGCAGGTGAGCGTACCGCGCAGCTTGTTAACGACCAGCGTGGCCAGGGCTTCACCCTCGATATCTTCGGCGATGATGACTAAGTTCTTGGAGACCTGCAGGACTTTCTCAAGTATGGGCAGGAGCTCGGAGATGGCGGTGATCTTCTTGTCGCTGATAAGTATATAGGGGTCTTCGATCTCCGTCTTCATCTGCTCGGCATTGGTGACGAAGTAGGGACTGATGTAGCCGCGGTCGAATTGCATGCCTTCGACGTAGTCGGTTTCAAATAGCAGGCCCTTGGATTCCTCTACGGTTATGACGCCGTCTTTGCCTACTTTTTCCATGACCTCGGCGATGAGGTTGCCGATCTGCGCGTCGGCTGCCGAGATGGTAGCCACCTGGGCGACCTGCTCTTTGGTAGTGACAGGCCTGGCCATTTTCTTGAGCTCTATGACCATGGACTTGACAGCCTGTTCAATGCCGCGCTTGAGGGACATGGCGTCTGCGCCGGCTGCGATATTCTTGAAGCCCTCGGTCACGATGGCCTGCGCCAGGACTGTGGCCGTAGTGGTGCCATCGCCGCATTTATCATTGGTTTTGGTGGATGCTTCCTTAACCAACTGGGCGCCCATGTTCTCGAAGGGATCGGGAAGCTCGATGTCCTTGGCGATGGTGACGCCATCGTTAATAACGCTGGGCGGGCCGAATTTCTTATCTAAGGCTACGGGACGGCCGCTGGGTCCCAGTGTGACCTTGACTGCATTGGTGAGAGCATCGATGCCGTTCTTTAAAGACCTGCGGGCATCCTCTCCATATTTAATTTGTTTTGCCATTTAACTTTTTTCCTCCTAAATAATTGTAATGGTCATTTCTTGCTGGATACCCGGTTACTTCTTTTTGGCCAGGATGTCGGCTTCCCTGAGGATGATCAGTTCCTGGTCGTTTTCTTTGATCTCGGTGCCGCCATACTTGGCGTAGATGACGATATCGCCGACGGCCACGTCCATGGGCAGCCTTTTGCCATCATCGGACATCTTGCCGGGGCCTACCGCCAGCACCTTG
>CAIYTC010000065.1 GCA_903929005.1 uncultured Dehalococcoidia bacterium
AGTTACCGCCAGCGGCAATCACCGCACCGCAGGAAGGAGGTTGTTGACATTATGACCTGATAGTGAAAAAATACCACGGCACCCGGGTGGGTCAATCTACATGAAAACGGGTGGGTCAAAGCTCATGGTTAATGACACAGACATCCCCTATTAGCCAAATAGCGGAGCCAAAACCAATTATTAGTGTACTTACACCTGAGCAACAGTTAAAACAACAGGAACGGTTACGTATCAGGGAAGCGGTACGAAAACACGCTGCTAAGAAAAAAGCCAAGCGCAAGAAGCAATCAGAATCAATACTTAGGACAACAAGGAAATGATGCGACAACCACGTTTGAACTTAACCAAATGTTAGCAAAATTATTATTATACGTAAGCGAACAATAAGACAAAAATATCGACCTTCGGGTTATGAGTTAGAGCATCAACTTGTTGAAAGGGCACTTTATACCTGCATTAAAATGCATGTTCTATTTTACTAAAAACCGCCGCACGAGTGAATTGGTGGTAAACGGTGGACAGTACTTTTAATTCTTATACAGATGTTATACAGAAGGCAAGGGAGACGGTAAAGTTGGACGCACAGGGCTTGGATCCTTGCCGGAAAACCGGCTGGACATAATTAACGGCGACGGCCTTAACAGAAGCTACCATAATACCAGCAATCTGGCTGGATAATGATTTATCATCGTCGGGTTTAGAGTTAAGACTATAACCTAACGGATTATCTTGGCATCTATCCATGCTGCCCAATCGTAGGATCCTGTATGATCAGAGTCGACTCTCAGTATTAACTGACCTGTTTTGCCTGCAATGGGTTCCATAGATGTTTTAAACGTATCCAGTTTACCATCATATTTAGCATGCACAGTAGCAAGCACGGTGTCCTTGAGGGTAGATGATTCTCTAAAGGTAATCATGGAATACACGCCATCGCTGGCTTGCGCACCGTCAAGAAAACCAAATTTAGCTACAAATTCTGAGCCTGCTGGTATGGTGAGCGTTCCGTACCACCCAAATATACTCCCACCAGTAAAAGAACCAAACTCTGGATGAGTCTCCAATACCCTGGGATAGGTGATACCGTCTTCCATTTTTGCGTTATATTTATAAGTGACAAAGCCCCTGTTGTCGTTTTCACTCCCGGGGAAAGGTAGCACAACTCCGACCACAAAGTTATCCCATTTAGCCGTAGGCGCCGCTTCTATGAAGTCAAAAACAGTTTCAGTAGGTAGTGTAATTGGAGGAAATTGTCGCCTTTCCAATCCGGGCACTATGCTAATTCCCACAATCGTCAGAGTTACAGGTTGGGTATTTGTTCCGGCAGAGTTTGTGGCAGTTAAAGTATATATAGTGGTTTTGGTCGGAGATACAGCTTTGGTACCTGCCACATCAACCTTGCCTATACCCTGGTCAATGGTTACAGACGTCGCCCCAGTAACGTTCCAGAGCAGCGTTGCTGACTCACCAGCCTTTATTGTAGCAGGACTGGCACTGAATGCTACTATTGCCGGTGGGGTGACTACGGGCGCAGGTGGCGGCTGTGTAACATTAATGCAGCCCGCGATAGTTATCAACAGCAAAGCAATTAAAACAAATATTCTTTTCATTGTCCATCTCCTTTGTGATAGATCATATATTACTCGAATATAAAACAAATGAAATAAACCGGGACTTGACCCTACAGTCTGCCGGAAGCAACCTACATTACCTTGTCCCTGCTGCTCTTCATGCCCGCTATTATAGGCTATCTGCAAGAAATACAATAGCCACCAATCAGCATATTAAAGACAGTTATCCCAGGGTTTTTGCATGATTTATCAAGCATATACAAAGGTTTAGCAGGCTCTATCAGCCCGCTGTGATGGCATTGTTTGGTGCGACCAAAGAATGGTATTGAGAGAACACATACATCCAATCCAACTATTCTCTGAGTTTCAAAATAATTGTGTCATCGGTATTAGATGTTTTCTTCATGGTATCAAGGAGATTTGAGACACACTTGCTGTAGCGCTCCATTGCAGTCTGGAGCTTACGCTCCCGTTCGCCAGTCAGGTTGCCTACCTCTTCGCGCTTTTCTGTCAGTGTGCTGATCTCTTTATCCAGGTTGTCAATGGCCTGTATCCAAACGAGGGCTTGAACAGTATTGATGGCATCCTGGTTAAGGCGCTGGCCGCGGAAATGGTTCTGTATATCTTCAATAAGCATGTTTTCGCCGGCATTCAGATCGCATATTTTCAGGGCTTCTCCTATGACCCAGGTGCGCACGTCTGGCTGGAGCTTCGTTGCTAGGTCCCTGTACTTCGCCGTATTCAGTACGGGTACATTTGTAGTGCGGAGCGAATATGCAGTGGTCGTCACAGGTTTTGACGTGGTACCGGGTTGTTGACTGCATGCGGTAGAAAATAAAACAGATATTATGATGCAGAGAATTATTTTAGAAGCAAAGCCCTTTCCCATAGCCCGACCTCCCATAAATGCAATCCTATTTCCAATCCGGGATTCCCCATATCAATTTCTCAGTCAGGCAATTATCATCACTTATCGCCCTTGGTCAGCATAATATGTCTAAACCGTAAGGTTGTCAATGCCCCCTCCGCACCTTACCCTTACATCCTAAAAAAGGGGATTCTTGCAGGCAATGTTATACGGCATGTTATACCACACGATTAAACTAACCTTGACTTAGCTATGATATCGTCGGGCTATGTATTAGACGGATGACTGACACACGAGTGAAGTTACCCAGGCACCGAGGCCGGAGGGGGCATAAAAATACCGCTACTTTCAAACGAGTATTGATGGTAGCTGTCTAACGAACTATCAAGCAACAAAAGGAAGGCGTTACATTGGCGTATCAAAATTAAAGGCGGTTACAAATACGTTACAGTATCAGATAATGCGGTTACAGATGATGCAACGCCGGGGGCCAGCTATCCCATTCTTTAGGCCGCTGAGAAAGCTTAGAGATGGTGCAGAGATATACTCTTTCCTTCAGCTTTCAGGATAGCATGAAATTCTACAAGTCACCGCTGGGATGAACGGAGGCCAGTTCTGAACCTCGCCATGACCCTGTGGATGGTCATTAACCGTTTGTTGTGGCGAAATTGGGTTAAGGTCAGATAAAGTGCCATGTCATGGCGGTCATAAAAATTCGTGACAGTATAAGAGCTTTGGGGCACCGCTTGAATAATATAATATTGGCATTGAAGTTTTAGAGAACTTACTCCTGCACTGGATTAATGGTACGCTCGCCTTCTACCCGATAGTTCTCGTATCCTTTTCGAATTCCTTGAATAAGATAATCGAAATTACCAGTTTGACCTGTTGAGTCAGCAACCACGATATACGATGTATTTTTCTCTAAAACGTACAGCTGTAACCATTTACCAATAGGGGTCAGTTGGACAGTGACTCCTTGCTCTGAAGTTACTTTCGCAAAATGGTCGGGAATTTGTATGGTTGTTTTCCCGTTTACTACCTGTGCACTGCCTCGAATATATGTACCTGCTTCAGGCCCTTCAAGGCTTGCATAACTAATTTCTTTGGTTGGGTCTGTCGGGTCCGGCACAACGAAATGTTTTGCGCCGCTCACATCAAGGCCTTCTGCACGGATTTTACCTTTAAATTCTGCAACATAGGTGTCAGCTCCTGTTACTTCCAGGGTATCTGCGTGGACCTTACCATCAAAATATCCAGCATAAGGAAGACCAGCACCAAATACGCCATATTTTGGAGTTCCCAGCGCGCCATAATTGCCGCCCTCGTAGTGCCCTGCTACTCCCGCAGAATAAATATTGTTCTGATAATTATAAGCCCAACCTTCGACGCCGGTAGAGAGTCCAGCAATTGCCCCATGATTTTTACTGTAATCGTTACCTCCCTCGACGGCATAAGGATTTCCACCTAACGACCCCCATGTTTTGCCCTGTGCTGCATTTTCTCCATATACTCCAACTATGGCATTGCCAAGAGCACCATAGTTTCCACTATCCTTATGCATTCCCACGACTCCATGTGTATTTCCAGTTGTGGCAATTGTCTCTCCTAAAATGGCTCCTGCGGAATTAGCAGTACTGGAATTTACTACGTGCAGCTGGTACAAATCTCTTATTTGGCGTATAACGTCGAGTCCTCCTGACGGTAGACGTATTTTTTCTCGTATGTCTTGAGACATTACTTTCTCTTGCGGCAGGTTAGCAGTCGTTTTCTCTTGTTGGGAATTATCCCTTAGAATTGCCAGTTGGTTACAAGATAAGCTGATTGCCAGAAATAGGAATAAAACTGAGATGAACATTAGATAAACAATTCGGCTTAAGCTAATTCTAACCATATTACACCTCCAACTGACCTTACATTTTTCTTTTTATTATACAACGTGGGGAGAGCTATCATTAAAATACATTAGAGCATGGCTTAAAGAATACGAACCTATTGATAACATTTGGGGATTAAATAAGACTGGAGTTGTTTCTATGTTACGTAGACTGGAAATTGAAACTGGTCTAATCTGCAATCCGCATACCTTCAGACGTACATTTGCAGTGCTGTTAAGGAAGGCCGGCATTGATACCATGACAATTAAAGAGTTAGTTCTATAGAGTCAGGGTTCAAAGGTTTAATATTAGTGACCTCACTGCTGGAGTGGTGTCTGTAGGAGGATTGAGCACCTCTTTACTTTGTCACAAATAGTTAGTATTATTTGTGACAATAATGGTGTACAATCTATGACTATTAACACTACTAAAAGAATACTACAGAGAATCTACGGACATGGCAGAGGGTGGGTCTTTATCCCCAAGGACTTTCTGAACATTGCCAGCAATGCTGCCGTGCGCCAGTCGCTCAGTCGTTTGAAGAAACAGGGTACCATTCGCCGCCTCATGCAAGGTGTTTATGATTATCCATCTTTCAGCACTCTGCTAACTGCCCCATCCAGTCCGGATCCGGACGCCATTGCATGGGCCATAGCACGAGCTAACGGCTGGACTATCTTGCCCACAGGCGATTCATCCTTGAATCTGCTGGGGCTGTCAACGCAGGTTCCGGCTCAGTACCAGTATTTCAGCGACGGGCCTTCGAAGCGTTATGTCTGGCAAGGCGGCACACTTGTTTTTAAACACCGCACCAACAAGGAAACTACTATCCTATCACCCCGTACTGCCCTTCTTGTCCAGGCGCTGAAGAGACTGGGGGAAAGCGGCACAAATACTGCGGTAATGGATGTTTTGCGGGAGAAGTTTTCCGCACGTGACCTTAACCTTGCACTCAGGGAAGCGCGCTATGCCATATCCTGGGTTTACAATGCTATCAAGCAGATAGCAAAAGATGAGGTAATGCTTCATGCATAACATCGTCAGGCGCTCAGAGCGGGAGCGGCGTGAACTGTTCAGTGCAACCGCCCAGGCTATGCAGGTGCATGCAGCCATCATCGAGAAGGATTTCTGGGTATGCTGGGTTTTGGATTACCTGTTCCAGAACAGTCCATGGAAAGACAAGCTGGTTTTCAAGGGCTGCACCAGCCTGTCTAAAGCATACCATGCCATCGAACGCTTTTCTGAGGACATTGACCTTGTTCTGGACTGGCGCCTGCTCGGCTATTCCACTAATGAACCGTGGCAGGAGCGTAGCGCAACCAGACAGAATGAATTTAACATTGAAGCCAATCAGGAATGTTCCGCATTCTTAGCGCGCGAATTTGTGCCCGCTCTCAGTCAATCCTTGAAAGAGCTTGCAGCAGCGGAAATCGGCATCGAAGCCAGAGAACAGGATGTGTTAATTCAGTATCCGCATTCCCTTTCACTGTCGGCAATTCTGCCGCAAATTAAGCTTGAGATCGGGCCGCTGGCCGCCTGGATACCCAATGAAGAAAAGGAGATCCGTCCTTTCGCCGCCGAGAAGTTCCCGCATTTATTCTCGCAATCGTCCACCACTGTCTCAACAGTCACAGCTGAACGCACATTCTGGGAGAAAGCCACCATCCTACATCAGGAAGCCCACCGTCCGCCGGTTATCCGGCTTCCATCCCGCCACTCGCGCCACTACTACGATTTGTACCGGCTGAGCCGCTCGCCAATTCGAGATAAGGCACTGGGTCAGCTTGATTTACTGCAGAAAGTGGTGGGCTTCAAAATGAAGTTTTACCGGTCTGCTTGGGCCAAATACGAGGCTGCCCGGCCGGGCAGCCTGCGACTATTGCCGCCTGCTGAGCGGGTAGCCGATCTGCGCAGGGATTACCAGATTATGCAGCCAATGCTTTTCGGGACTATCCCTGACTTTGAAGATATTCTGGCAGAGTTGGCCGCCTTAGAGAAGATGGTCAACAATAACGATCTCAAGGCATGACATTCATCTCAAGAAAACAAGAAGATTAATGCTTGACATTATTTCTATCGGAACTCACAATAACAGGTCACTATGAGCGAACTATCCGGACAGCAAATCCTGACCGTAGCAATCGTCTATGCTACGTCGATCCTCCCTCTTCTTGTTCTCGTTATCCTCTTTATGGTGGGTAAATTGCCGCGTTGGGTGGCTGCTGTATATCTATTTTCATTCCTCGTCTGTGCCGTCGGGTTGGAAATCTGGTTCACGTTTGGCTTGTGGGGAGGAGCGCCGGTAAGCGAGCGGCGGCCGCCAGTGATGAACCTTGCCATTCCGCAGTACGCGAATTGGGCGCTTAACTCTCTCGCCGATGCAGCCGCTATTTGCCTCGTCGGCTTGCTACTCGTATGGCTGGTCTACAGCCGACGTACTGCACCTTTCCGCAAGTGGCGCTGGGGAGCATTCGTGGTACTTCTTGTGTGGTTTGTTCTGCAGAATATCTGGGTGGAGATGTTCATCTGCCCACAGGTTGCCCTGGGTTATAAGCTCTCATGGGCTCCGCTCACTCCGGCAGGTCCGTGGTGGAATCCGACTCTCCTCTCCGTGTATGGGCTCACGGTTCATTTACAAACGCAGATGCCGTGGGTACTCATGGCGCCAATCTTTTATTTCATCGTTCTTGCGTGCTATCGCCGGTTGTCGGGAGATGTGCCCGATGCAGAAGGAAAATACCGGGGTTAAGCTACTTCCTGTTTAGAACCTCCCCGAATACATCGTCAACATCCACCGGCCTTATTTTACCCAGGTATTTGTTCAATCTCACGCGGTGGGAGTCAGTTGACTATTTTTTCAGAAACAAATTAGAAACCCCGGAGCTTGTCGAATTATTTGGTTATTAGGACACGTACTCAGTTGATTATTGAAATTGGGGATTGGGAAAGCATTGACAGAGGATATATAATATATACATCACGACGAGCGAGCATCTCATGGGTTCAGTCCCATAAGGTTCTCCCTCAATATTTTTCTATCTCACCTGTTAGTTCATCGAGAAAGGCAATTCTGCCTCTGGCAGCGCTGCTTAACAAGTGGGAGCAACCCCTTTTACTCGGAGCCAGTACCGTATCCAGCTATCCACTGTTATAAGCTTCTTGACGAGATTATCGAAATCACCATCGCTGGTGATGATAATTGCCTTATCGTAAGCCTTTATTTCATCAGTTACGCAGCGCGGCGGACTTTCAAACGGGGTGCCTTTAGTGGTAATATACGTCCCTGGCATTCCGCGTGTAAAACCGGTGTGACCGGCCTGTGTTATAGATCATGTCTGCAGAAGAGACCATACTCAGCATCAGGGACCTCTCCCTGTGGTTCGGCGGGGTCAGGGCCCTCACCGATATCAACCTGGATATATACAGGAACGAGATACTGGCTATTATCGGACCCAACGGGGCAGGAAAAACCTGCCTGCTCAACTGCATCAACGGTTTCTATAAGCCGCAGAAAGGCGAGGTCAGGTTCAAAGGCCAGAAAATCAACGGTATACGTTCCGATAAAATCGCCCGCCTGGGTATAGCGCGGACATTTCAAAATATCGAACTGTATTCCGGTTTATCCGCGCTTGATAACATTATGGCCGCGCGCCATATCCTCATGAAGCAAAATATACTGAGCACTTTCCTGTATTTTGGCCCTGCCCACCGGGAGGAGATAGCGCACAGGAGAACAGTGGAAGATATCATCGATTTCCTGGAGATTGAACACATCCGGAAAAGTATCGTGGGTTCTTTGCCCTACGGCCTGAGGAAGAGGGTTGAACTCGGCCGGGCGCTGGCGCTGGAACCTCACATGTTATTGCTGGATGAACCCATGGCCGGCATGAACGTGGAAGAGAAGGAGGATGTCGCCCGTTTTATTTACGACATATTTGAGGGCCAGGGAGAATCCTATCCTGACACACCCGTTTTACGTGATGGGGTAGATTCGATAGTGCTGATTGAACATGATATGGGCGTGGTAATGGACGTTGCCGACAGGGTCGTGGTGCTTGATTTCGGGCGTAAAATAGCGGATGGGACCCCGGCTGAAATTGCCGCAAATGCAGAGGTAATAGCCGCTTACCTGGGCCAAAAGTAATCCCAGGGCATCACGCCACTAACGATGAGATTGCTTCGCTTCGCTCGCAATGACAGGGTAAGGGGCGCTCGCAAATGACAGGGTAAGGGGCGTTCGCAACGACGTTTTTGGTCGGGTGCGCCCGACTGCGGGCGGGATTGCCACGGCCGCCTCGCAAATGACAGCCCCGCAATGACAGCCTCAGGCTGTTTAATCAAAGCCAACGCTTGCGGCGCTTGTAGTGTTTGATGTCTTTAAAGCTTTTCTTCGTGCCTGACGCTGATATGCCCATATAGAATTCCTTCACATCCTCCCTCCCCTTCAAATAGTCGGCCGAGCCATCCAGGACAACCCTGCCATTTTCCATAACATAGCCATAATGTGCCGTGTTCAGCGCCACACGGACATTCTGCTCTACCAAAAGGATGGACGTCCCGCGGTCCAGGTTAAATCGCTGGATAATCTCGTATATTTGCTGGACTACCATGGGCGCAAGGCCGAGGGAGGGTTCATCGAGCATCATTAATTTCGGCGCGGCCATCATGGCACGGCCTATAACCAGCATCTGCTGTTCCCCACCTGAAAGGTATCCGGCAATGCTTTTCTTCAAGCTCTCCAGCCTTGGAAAGTATTGATAGACCATTTTCAGGTCTGATTTTACTTCTTTGGAGTGGGTCCGGCTGAACGCTCCTACCCTGAGGTTTTCCTCCGCGCTCAGATGCCCGAAAACCCTCCTGCCTTCTAAAGCCTGTACAAGGCCGAGTTTGCCGATTTCAACGGCGCTTTTTCTATCGATCCTTTCCCCGTTCCACTCTATGGCACCGTCGTTGATCTCTCCTTCCTCAATCCTGAGCAGGCCGGAGATAGCCTTCAGGGTGGTCGTTTTTCCGGCCCCGTTAGCTCCCAGTAGGGCTACCACGACTCCATCATCAACGGATATTGAGATACCATGCAGCACCTTTACAACATTGAGGTAGGAAACCTCGATGTTATTTAGCTTCAACATAATGGCCGCTGTTCAGTTTCTTATTACTTGAACCAGTCCAGGTTTTCGTATTTAATATTGGGCGCGTCAACCCAATCGGCGGTCAGTGCAACCATTTCCCCGTTCTTGACCTGGAAAATCTTAACTGATTTCGATCCCCGCTTATCAACCGGATCGGAGAAATCAACAGGACCATGCAACCCGCCTACGTCGTAGCCCTTCACATTCTGGAAACCGTTTTTCTCCACAAGCTGCCAGGCTGTTGCATCCCCTTTTAACAGCGCATCAGCGCTGGAAGTTTTCAAAGCCTGTTTAATTATTTCAGCATTGATCAGGCTGGAAGCCCAGCCTATCATGTAATCATTGTTGCCGGTGTATTCAGGATGCATCTTGGTGCAATATTCGACCATCTTGGCCATCCCGGGAACATTGTCTCCCCAGCTTACGGTGGGATAGACCCCATAGATGTCCTGGCAGACATCTTTTCCTGCCGAATCGATCAGCGCCTTGGTGAAGCTGGCATGCGCACAGGCTACCGTTAAACCGGGTATCATTTTTAAATCGCTGGCATTTTTCAAGATTATGGCCGTTGGCGCCGGTGTGCTGGAGATAAAGAGGATATCGGGGTTGGTGGCCTTGATCCTGGTCAGCGCATCAGTTTCTGAGATGGTAGTGGCAGAATGCTCTTCTGTAGCAACAATCTCAATACCCAGCTCATCGGCTGCAGCCCTGGCAGCGTCCCTGACGCCGTAACCTGTAGAGTTATTCAGGAGTTCCAGCGCCATTTTGGGCTTGCCCTGGCCTTTCCAGATATTCTTCAGATAGTACCGCGAAAATGCTGCCCAGTCATCGCCATAATCCGGGAGTTGAGCATATATATGCTGGGGGGGATGAGTACACGTTGGAGCGCTGAAGCACACCATACCGGGGAAACCCGCCCGGTTGGCAACTTCTTTGGAAGCGCTCATCTCTTTAGAGGACACCACAGTGAAAAACAGGCACCGGTCTTCCATAAATTTCTTCACGTTGGCGGTGGCCTTGGTGGAATCGTAATTTGTATCGTACCAGTCGGGATGTATTTTAATGCCATCTACACCGCCAAGCTCATTATTAATATATTCCACTGCATCAAGCTGACCATGCATGATGGGGGCGCCCTTCTCGGCCGCTATCCCGGTTAGCGGGACGCTGTAACCTATCCACCACAGCTTCTCTTGAGTTGGGGCACATGCCAGCAGATTAGTAAAGATGAAGGCAAGCGCCAATAATAACGAAATTACTACAGCTAACTGAGACTTCTTCATTTTAACCTCCTCACTTATTAGTAAAAGAAATTTAATTATATCAGATTACTTCAGTTCAGTATTAATCAGTAAGAAAACGGCCATAGGCGGTATGATCCTTTAAATAATGACCACAAATGCGCCAGTCCCCTTGGTTCAAAAATAAGGATCAGAATAAAAGCCAACCCGAAGACCATCAAATTAAGGCCCGAGGAAAAGCCTGTGGGAAGGAAGGTCACAGTTTGCTCCAACCATGGCGCCACCCAGTAAGTGAGGCCCTTTTGCAAGGATTCTATCAGCACTGTACCCAGGATAGGTCCCAGCGAGCTGCCAAGCCCGCCGACAATCAGCATACCGATGTATAGGATCGATTGCTGAAAGGTGAAATCCTCGTAAGAAATATGTCCTTTGTATTGGGCATATAGCGAGCCTGCCAGCCCGGCAAAAAAGCACCCCAGGAAAAAACCCAGCAGCTTGTAATTAAAAACGTTGATGCCCATTACTTCGGCAGCCAGGTCGTTGTCCCTGACGGCGATAAAGGCACGTCCGATCCTGCCCCTGGCCAGATTGGTGGCAAATAAAACGCTCAAAGAGGCAATGGAAAATATTAAATAATACTGCCTGGCCTCACTATCAAATACAAAGTTACCTATGGACGCCTGCAAAACGTCCAGTCCGTTGGCGCCGTGAGTGACGTCGGTCCAGTTTTTCAGTACCCAGATAATTATGAATTGCGCGGCGATAGTTGAAATAGCCAGGTAAAAGCCTTTTACACGTAAGGAGGGTATACCGAATATCAGGCCGATGAGTCCCGCCGACAACCCTGAGCAGACAAGGGATAGCAGGAACGGCATTTGCAGGCTTTGAGAAAATATAGCTGTGGTAAAAGCGCCCACGGCCATAAAGCCGGCCTGCCCCAAAGACAGTTGGCCGCAGTAACCCATCAGGATATTGAGTCCCACCACTGCGATCACTATGATACCGATGGAATTGACGGTATCGAACCATGACGACGGCAGGTAGAAAGGCAAAGTAAACAGCGCCAGTAAAAACAATGAAAATAGCACCCACTGGGTTTTGGTGCGGATAATAGCCATATCCGTATTGTAGGAGTAATTTCTCGTACCGCAGGGCAGGCTCATAGGCTATATCCTCTCAATTCTCTCTTCCCCGAATAAGCCAAAGGGCTTGAACATGATGACAATCATAATTATCAGGAAAGGGATCAATTCTTTGACACTGGACCCGAATAAAGAGCCTCCAAAGGTTTCGCAAATCCCGATGATGGGACCTGCAACTATGCAACCCAGGAATGACTCCATGCCTCCCAGGATTACCACTGAAAATGACTTGAACCCGGTTTCAACCAGTCCGTAGTTAATGGCCGCTATGCTTGAAATCAATATGCCGCCGATAGCAGCCACGATACAGGCAAAGATCCATGACATGGAAAAAATCCTGGTTACCGGGACGGCGCAGGCCTGGACAGCTAATTGGTCATCAGCCGTGGCGCGCATGGCAATGCCCATCTTGTGGTATTTAAAAAAGAGCGATAGCAATATGAAGAGCACCAGTGAAATGACCGCGCCCCAGAGCAATTCCTGCTGAATTGTGGCAGGGCCGATCCTGATTGATTCCTGGGGGAATACCCTGGGTAAATATCCCTGCCCTTGAGGCCAGATAAAGGCGGTCAGGCCCTCCAGAAAATAGGCCAACCCCAATGTTACCGCGATGAGCGACAGGATCGGCTGCCCGATCAAAGGCCGCAGGGCCAGCCTTTCAATAAGCCAGCCCAGCAGCACTGCAAACGCAATAGTCATGAGCATGCCGAACCAGAAGGGAAACTTGAGCTGCATGAGCATGCCATAGGTGAACCAGGACGATATCAGCACCAGTTGGCCCAGGGCCAGGTTAGCCACCCGGCTGGATTTCCAGATAAGGGCAAAACCAAGAGCAATCAGCGCGTAAACCATGCCGATGGCAATGCCGCTGATGCTATTTTGAATGAATGTATCCATTTTCCTTCACTCTAAATATCCCAGATCCTGATTATTGTTGATACAGTGCCGGTTCTCCCGTCGCGGTAAGTAACCGAGGCATCAACGTTCAAAACGTCCTTACCGCCATATATTGCGTCTATGACAGGTTTATATCTCATTTCCATAAATTCGCGGCGCAGCTTGCGGGTCCTGGTCAACTCCGCTTCGTCCGGATCGAATTCCTTATGCAGCAGTATATACCTTTTGACCCTGGATAATTCGGGCAAATAGCTGTTTACCCTGGCGATGTCCTTTTTTATCAGGTCGGCAACATCCTGTTTTTGTGACAGGTCACCAAAGGTTGTGTATGGTAAACCCTTGCGTTCGGCCCATTTGCCAACCATGGCAAAATCGATATTGATCATAGCTGACACAAAGGATTTGTCTTTGCCACCTAACACCATGGCATCTTTAATGAAGGGGCTGAAGCGCAGCCTGCCCTCGATATATTGAGGGGCGTACTTCGCGCCGGTAACCAGGGCGCCCATGTGTTCCAGCCGGTCCAGGAATATCAGGTGCCCCTTTTCATTGATATTTACGGCATCGCCTGTATGCACCCAGCCGGATATTTTAACCCTGCCGGTCTTTTCAGGCTCATTTAAATATTCCTTAAAGGTGCAGCCGCTTCTTACCAGCAGTTCCCCTTCATTGGTTAACCTGGCCTCGACGCCCAGCGCCGGCCGGCCAACACTCTGGAAATCGATATCGCCTTTGCTGTGAGAGGAAATGAAGCCCGCCTCTGTGCTGGCATAGGTTTGCCTGAGCTCTATGCCTATAGCGTGGATCAATTTGAACGTATCCAGGCTCAATACCGAGCTCCCTGTAACCGCAAACCTGACGTTGCTTAAACCCAGCCGGTCTTTGAGCGGCCGCAGCAACAGTGCATGCGCTATGAGATAAAGTATCTTCCAAAAGAGGTTCGGTTGCCGTTCCTTGAAGTTCAGGCCGGCGATTTTATATCCAACCGGTACAAGCAGGTTATAAAAGAACCTCTTGAGGGGATGCGCATCGGTTATTTTCACCTGGATTTCGCTGACTATGCTTTCCCACTGGCGGGGGCCGTAAATCGCAAAATCGGGTCCGACTTCACGCGTATCCTCAGCTATAGTTTCCGGCTCTTCGGCAAAATTTAAACGCGCCCCGGTAAGCAGATGCGGTATGGTGGCAAAGTAGCTGTCACCCACCCAGGCAGCGGGAAAATTCGATATCAAATCATCGTTTTCATCCAGCGGGTAAACGCTGACGAATCCGTGAGCGGTGTTGACCAGCGCCCCGTGGGTAAGCTCTGCACCCTTGGGTAAACCAGTGGTGCCCGACGTGTAATAAATAAAAGCGGTGTCTCCCGGTTTGCCCAGTAAGACGTTTTTTTCAAATGAGCCAGGATTAGCCTGCTCGAATTCCAGACCCAGCTCCATAACTTTTTCAAAGCTGACAAGCCTGGGATCGTCATAGTTGTTCAAGCCTTTGGGGTCCCAGTAAATTATGTTTTTAATCAAAGGCAATTCACTGCCAATTTCGAGGAATTTGTCGGTTTGTTCCTGGTCATTGACTATAGCAAACCTGGCCGACGAGTGATTGGCAATGTACTTGAGCTCAGAAGGGACCGAATCGACAAAGGCGCCGGTTACTATCCCGCCGGCGGCCTGCACCGCGAACTCCCCCCAGAACCACTCCGGTTCGTTATCCCCGATAATACACGCGACATCGCCGGGTTGCATACCGAGCCTGGATAAGCCAAGTGAAAAGTATTTAACATTATTATAATAGTCAGTCCACGTGTACCGGTGCCAGATGCCCCTTTTTTTTACGCACATGGCAACCTTATCACCCCATTTAAGGTAATTTGACTGCATCAATTGTGGGATGGTGCGTGTATCAGTCATAAGATTGCTTCACTTCGTTCGCAATGACAGGTGAAAGGGGACCGCCGGGACTAAGAGAGTTTAAACTGCTCAGCGGCTTTCTTGAAGCCGACGAGCGCCCCCTCGATGGTTTTGTGGTTGACACAATACGATATCCTGAAATAGCCGGGGCAGCCGAACCCGCGGCCGGGCACGGTCAGCACATTATGCTTTTGCAGCTCATGTACAAATTCGACGTCGTCTTCCAGCGGTGACCTGGGGAACATATAAAAAGCGCCCTGCGGCTTGACCAGCTTAAATCCCATGCCAATGAGGTTATTATACAAATAATCGCGCTTTTCCTGGTATTCGGGTATTGATACGGTTATATGCTGCAGATGACGGACGATATTCTGCATGAGCGCCGGCGCGTTTACATATCCCAGAATACGGTTGCAGAATATCATCCCGTTGATCAACTCTGCCTTGTTTTCCAGCGAGGGATGAACGGCGATATAACCTATCCGCTCGCCCGGCAGGGCCAGGTCCTTGGAGTGGGACGTCGCTATCAGGCTGCGATGGTAAAGGTTAAAAATGGGGGCGTACTTAAGCCCGTCGTACATAAGGCTGCTGTAAGCCTCATCGCTGATCAAATATATCTTGCTGCCGAGTTCCTTTTCTTTGGCGGTGAGTGTTTCCCCCAACTTTTTCAGTAAATCTTCGTGATAAACCACACCAGTGGGGTTATTGGGAGAATTGAGTATCACAGCTTTGGTTTTATGATTTATTGCCCGCTCAAAGGCTGCCAGGTCGGGCAGGAAATCCTTGTTGGTCGCGCAGACCCTGGTCCTGCCCCCATGGTTATCGATGTAGTTGTCATATTCCATGAAAAATGGCGCGAATACAATAACTTCCTCACCCAGCTCCAAAATAGTCTTCAATATCACATTTATGGCGCCCGCCGCGCCCACCGTCATAATGATGTCTCCGGCGGACAGGTCCAGGTTGTTTTCCAGGGATACCTGTTTGGCTACCGCCTTTCTTGTCTCTTCATACCCGGCGTTCTCCATGTAGCGGTGCATGCCCGCCAGTGGTTCCTCGCTGAGCTTTTTAAGCGCCTGCTTGAATTCCGCAGGGGGTTCTATGACCGGGTTCCCCAGGGACAGGTCAAATACGTTGTGCTCGCCGTGTTTCTTTTTTAATACCGCGGCCTCTTCGAACATGCGCCTGGTCCACGACCCCGACTCCATCCTCTTTCTGACATTATCAGAGACTGACACTTGTTGCTACCTCCCGCCCTCTTTCAAAGGCGCGCATATTCATACTGAGGACCTTTTCAGGTAAATGCCGGGCAATACTCTGTTTCCAAACCGCGTTTTCAATGCTGATTGGGATCAGCATCGATAGGAAACCAAGCATAAAGATATTAAGAGATCGAACGTCACCGATATTGCCTGTTTCTTTTGATCCGTCGATCAGGTGAATCCGGGTTGTCCTCTGTTTAAAGGATTTAAGTATATCTTTATCAACCGGGTACTTTTGTGTCCCCAGCGAAATCGATAGCGGTGGAATGGCAAGATTATTGATGATAACGATACCATCCGGTTTGACATAATTCACCCACCGGGCGGCTTCAAGTTTCTCGAACGCCAGCAGGATATCGGCCTCCTTGGGACTGATCAGCGGTGACCATACCTTTTTCCCCATCCGCAGGTGGCTGGTCACGCTGCCTCCGCGTTGGGCCATCCCCAGTGTATCTGTTTTCTTAACGTCCAGGCCCAGGGCAAGGGCAACATCCCCGAGGATATCGCTGGCTAAAACGATACCCTGGCCGCCGACGCCCACCATTAAGATGTCCTGAGATTGCCGCGTCGCCTGCGGGCTCCTCGCAAAGACATTTCTATTGCCTGTCATCGTGCCTTTTCCCCGGGAATGGGACTGATGGCCTTCTTCGGGCAGATCTGCTGGCAGATGCCGCATTCGTCTCCCATACATGTATTCACATCGATAGTCAGCTTACCGTCCTGCTTCTTTATTGAAGGGCAGCCGATCGAGATGCAAACGTCGCAATTATTGCACAGCTCCAGGTCGACCTGCCGCTGATTCTTGCGCAATTTATTGATAACCGCGCATTTGCCGCGGACGATGACGACCGACAGTTGCCCGCTGTCTAAGGCTGTCCTGATGGCTGACCGGACGGATTTGATATCGAAAGCGTTTACCACAGTCAGATTGGCAACCCCCGCGGCGCTGACAATTTTCTCCAGTGCGACCTTGTTGGTCGCATTGCCCTGCGCCGATATGCCCGACCCGGGATGGTCCTGGTGCCCGGTCATGGCGGTGGTGCTGTTGTCAAGGATCACTACCGTGATCTTTGCATCGTTGTATACGGCATCCACCAGGCCCGTCATGCCTGAATGCATAAAGGTGGAATCACCGATCACCGCTACCACTTTGCTGCTGGTCCCGGCTTTCTCGATGCCGATGGCCTGCCCGATGCTTGCCCCCATGCAGGCAGTGGTATCCATGGCGCGCAGGGGCGGGTAGGTCGCCAGCGTGTAGCACCCTATATCACCCGTTATAATCAGTTTGGATTCTCCCTCGGACTTCCCGTTGGCATCCAATATTTTGGCGCGCTGGCCTATGGTACTGAGTACAAAGAAGGCGCCGGTGTGAGGGCAGCCGGGGCATAATAGCGGGGGACGGCCCGGCAGGCCTTCAA